>NZ_JBSFVE010000002.1:0-49223 GCF_053592165.1 Streptodolium elevatio | reverse complement strand
GCCGCGGGCGTCGACGGTGATCTTCTGCGACAGGTCGCCCTTGGCGACCGCGGTGGTCACCTGGGCGATGTTGCGGACCTGGTCGGTGAGGTTCCCGGCCATGAAGTTCACCGAGTCCGTGAGTTCGCGCCACACCCCGCCCACCCCCGGGACCTGCGCCTGCCCGCCCAGCCGGCCCTCGCTGCCGACCTCGCGGGCGACCCGGGTGACCTCGTCGGCGAACGCGGAGAGCTGGTCGACCATCGTGTTGACGGTGTCCTTGAGCTCCAGGATCTCGCCGCGGGCGGGAACGTCGATCTTCTGCGACAGGTCGCCCTTCGCCACCGCGGTCGCCACCTGGGCGATGTCGCGGACCTGCATGGTGAGGTTGCCGGCCATCGCGTTGACCGAGTCGGTCAGGTCCGCCCAGGTTCCCGACACGCCCGGCACGTCGGCCTGGCCGCCGAGCGTCCCCTCGGTGCCGACCTCGCGGGCGACGCGGGTCACCTCGGAGGTGAACAGCGCGAGCTGGTCGACCATGCCGTTGAAGACGGTGGCGATCTCGCCCAGCAGGCCGCCCGCGTCGTCCGGCAGGCGGGTCCCGAAGTCGCCGTCGCGTACGGCCGTCAGCCCGGTCAGCAGCTGCCGCAACTCCGGCTCGCCGATCTTGCCGACCGCGCGCGGCGACCGCCCGCGCGCCCCGCCGCCGGACTCGGCACCCGGTTCGCCCGTCGTCGCCATGAGAACCTCGTTCCGCCGGTGATGGGGCGGGCTTCGATCCCGGTGGCAACGGGTGCTCCGGCCTAGGCCCGACGCCACATCATTGCCCGATGGCAAGAGAGTTCGGAAGGTATCACGCAGCCGGGCGGCGGTCCGACGCGTGGTCGGAGTCCGCGCGGAACCGGGACTGCTTCGCTGTTGCCCTTTGGCAACGGTAGAGTCTGGGCGTGGGATTCAGGCGAGACGACGCGACGTCGGGGACTGCGGGCTGCCGGACGCCCGGTGCGCCCCGCCGTTGTCGGTCTGCGCGTGCCCGGTGGCCTGCCGGAAGGCGAGTATGCCGGTGACCAGTGCAGCGCGGTCCGTCGCGCTCATGGCGGACAGTGCCGTGACCAGGTCGCGCGCGCGGCGCTCGCGGATGGCGGTCATCAGCGCCTCGCCCTCCGAGGTCAGCGCGAGGGTGACCTTCCGGCGGTTGTCGGAGTCCAGCTCGCGGCGCATCAGGCCCGCGGAGTCCATCCGATCGCACAGGCGGCTCGCGACGGACGAGACCGTGCCCATCTCCTGGGCGAGCCCGTGCAGCGAAACGCCGGGCGTTCGGGAGATGATCGTCAGAGCGCGCAACTGGGTGGGGGAGACCGTGGTGCCGAACGCCTCCTGAGCCCTGCCCCAGACCGTGATCAGTGACTCCAACGCCTCCGCCAGCAGCGCTGCGGCATCGTCGACGCCCACGACCGGTCCATAACCGGACGAAGGCTCACGTGGCGACTGCCGACTGTGCTGCCCGTACGCGTTGTCCATGATTCCCTTCACTCTCTCATGCCGCGTCGCGGGCAGGTACCGCGCGCCGGAAGGAAGAACCCCGGTGACAGCCGCCGACTGGCTCCTCGCACTCCACCGTGCCCTGCGTACGGCCCCTCCGCACTACGTCGCACATGTCCTTGCCCAGGTCCTGGAGGACCAGGCCGAAGTCAAGTCCTGCACCCTCCTGCTCGCCGACTACTCCGTCAGCGCCCTCCAGCCGTTCGGCCTGGAGCCGGGCGTCGAGACCGCGGTGCCCGTCGCGGGTACGGACGCCGGCCGGGCCTTCGTCTCCCAGGAGCCGGTGGTGGCCGGCGGCGCGGCGGACGACGAGGAGACCGTGTACCTGCCGGTCTCGGTCCGCGGTGACCGCCTCGGCGTCCTGGAGGTCGTCCAGCCCGGGAACGGAGGAGGGCTGTCGGTCGCCGACCTGTCGGAGGCCGCCGAGATGCTCGCCCACGAACTGTTCGCCGCCGACCCGAGCACCGACGTGTACCTCCAGGGCCGCCGCCTGCGCCGCCTCACCCTGGCCGCCGAGATGCAGTGGGAGCTGCTGCCGGGGCGTTCCTGCGAGCGTCCCGAGTTCGCCCTCGGCGCCCACCTCGAACCGGCGTACTCGGTACGCGGCGACAACTTCGACTGGTCCGTCGACGCGCGTACCCTCGCGGTCAGCGTCACCAACGGCATGGGCCACGGCGTCCCGGCGGCGACCCTGTCCGCCCTGGCGGTCGGAGCCCTGCGCAACGCCCGCCGCTCCGGCGCCGACGTGGCGCTCCAGGCCGAACTCGCCAGCCAGGCCGTCTGGTCGGCGCACACCGGCAGCGCCTACCTCGCCAGCGTCCTGTTGGAGATCGACCTCGCGACCGGCGACGTCGACGCCGTCGACGCGGGCTCCCCGATCGTGCTGCTGCTGCGCGACGGGCAGGTCGAACGGGTCACGCTGGAGGCGCAGTTCGCGCTGGGCGCGCTGGAGGACACCAGGTACAGGCCGGAACGCTTCACCCTGCAGCCCGGCGACCGCGTCGTGGTGGTCAGCGACAGCGTGCACGGCTTCCAGTCCCGGGCGGGGGAGCAGTTCGGCGAACGGCTGTTGGCCTCGGGGATCCGCAACAACCGGCTCCTCCCCGCCCCGGAAGCCGCCCGCGCGGTACTCCGCGATCTCGCGGCCTTCCGCGGCGACACCGAACTCGACGACGACGCCGTGAGCCTCTGCCTCGACTGGCGCGGCCGCCCGGACGAGGCGGCAACCGCCACCGCCTGACAACCGACGCCGGGCCCCGCCGCATCGACCGACCCCCTCACCCGGCTACGCCTCACGTACGCCCAGTTCCGCGCGAACTACGCCACGCTAAGCACGTTGGTCACCCACGGCTTGGCGACCGACCTGGATCGCCCCTCCTGGAGCGCGCCCCTGGACAACGCATCTCGATGACACAGACGCTTCGGTGCCTGTCTGCCGGGGTCGCCGGGGTCGGGCCACGTCGATCGCCGCACACGTGTGCGACCCGATGCGCCTGCCAGGGCGGAGAAGCGCTGGACAACGACTAAACGTTGCCGCGGCCTGAAGCACGGCAGTGTCCTGACCGCAGAAGCACGCTCCCTTCCGGACCAGTGCGCACGGGTGGCCTTGGACGCGCGACGTAACGACGCTGCGACCGTCACGGCGGTCCCGTTTCCCAGACACCCGGGCCTCGACGGTGCGCCGCGGCTTGGCGGTGGGGGCGTCAGCTTGCGAACTCCTCTGTGTGGGCTGCCGGTTCGGTTGGCTTGTCGTGCCGGGAGGCCAGGACCTCGAGTTCGTTGACGGCCTGGTCGGTGGCGTTCTCGGCGGCGATCGCCTCGGCCATGCGTTCGGCCGCGGCGCGGTAGGAGCGGTCGTTCAGGACCTGTTCGACGGCGCGGGCGATCTTGCGTGCCGGACTGCCCTTGCCCACGGTGACGCCGGCGCCCGCGAGTCGGACGTGCGACGCCACCTCGACCTGGTCGCGGCCGAGCGGCACGCAGACCATCGGGACCCCGGCGGCCAGCGACTTCACGGTCGTGCCGTGGCCGGCGTGCGTGACGGTCACGGCGGCGTGGCGGAGCGCGAGGCTGTGCGGTGCGGATGCGGTCACCCGGACGCTGGCGGGAGCGCGTACCGTCGCGGGGTCGACGGCGGGGCCGTCCGCGAGCGTCAAGCCCCCGGCCCATGCCGGGTACCTGCGTACGGTCGGTAGGGGCGTAGGGCGTGCTGTCGGGTCGGGTGCGTCGGGGGGCGTAACCGCTGGAGTTGCGTGGCCGGCGGCGGTGTCGCCCGCCGTGGTGGTTGCGGTGGCGTGGGAAGGCGTGACGGATCTACCTATCGCTCGATAGGTTCTGGTGTCCGCCGGGTCGGTCGGGTCCGAGTAGTGCGAGGCGTGCTGGGGGAGCGTCGTGTTCGTCGTGCAGCGCTGTGGCCACCCGCACGTGGGTGCGCCGCGTCGCGGCGCCGCCCGCCGGCTCGACGGAGTGTGCGGCCTTCGGATCCGCCCGGACCAAGCGAAAGGGACATGATGCGCGTCTTCGAGAACGTCGCCGCGGTGGCCGCCGCCAAGGGCGAACAGCTCGGTGTCAGCGAATGGTTGACCGTCGACCAGGACCGGATCGACCGGTTCGCCGACGCGACCGGCGACCACCAGTGGATCCACGTGGACGCCGAGCGCGCCGCGGCGGGCCCGTTCGGCACCACCATCGCGCACGGCTACCTGACGTTGTCCCTCATCCCGGCCCTCACCCAGCAGATGTTCACCGTGCAGGGGGTGCGGATGGGCGTGAACTACGGGACGGCCAAAGTACGTTTCCCCGCCCCGGTGCCCGTCGGCTCGCGGGTCCGCGACACCGCTGTGCTCCTCGACGTCGAAGAGGTGCCGCAGGGCGTCCGGCTGACGGTGCGGCACACCATCGAGATCGAGGGCGCGGCGAAGCCGGCCTGCGTCGCCGACACGCTGTCCCTGATCGTCCCCTGACCTCGCACCCCATTGGAGCCGACCGTGTCCACCGAACTGATCAACCGTCAGCTCCGGCTCGCCGCACGGCCCGTCGGCCTGCCCAAGCCGGACGACTGGGAGCTCACCGACGAACCCGTCCGGCAACCGGACGAGGGCCGTTTCCTGGTCCGCGTCTCGCACATCTCGCTCGACCCGGCGATGCGGGGGTGGATGAACGACGTCCGCTCGTACATCCCGCCGGTACGCATCGGCGACGTTATGCGCGCAGGTGCCGCCGGGCGGGTCGTCGCCTCGCGGCACGCCGACTTCCCGGTCGACACCTATGTGACCGGCGTGTTCGGGGCGCAGGAGTACGCGGATTCCGACGGCGCAGGAGTGCGCCGCGTCGATCCGGCCGTCGCGCCGCTGCCGACTCACCTCGGCACGCTCGGCATGACGGGCATGACCGCGTACTTCGGGCTCCTCGACATCGGTCTGCCGCAACCCGGCCAGACCGTCCTGGTCTCCGGCGCGGCCGGCGCGGTCGGCAGCGTGGTGGGTCAGATCGCGAGGATCAAGGGCTGCCGTACCGTCGGGATCGCCGGCGGCCCGGAGAAGTGCCGCCTGCTCGTCGAGGAGTTCGGCTACGACGCGGCCGTGGACTACAAGGCCGAGGGACTGGTCGCCGAGTTGCGCAAGCAGACCCCCGACGGTGTCGACGTGTTCTTCGACAACGTCGGCGGCGACATCCTGGACGCGGCGCTCGCCCGGCTGACCCGGGGCGCGCGGGTCGTGGTCTGCGGCGCGATCTCCCAGTACAACAGCACCGAGGCGGTACGCGGGCCGTCGAACTACCTCTCGCTGCTCGTCAACAGGGCCTCGATGACCGGCATGGTCGTCTTCGACTACGCGCACCGCTACGACCAGGCCACCGCCGAGATGGCCGGCTGGCTCGCCGACGGTTCGCTGCGCTCTCGCGAGGACGTCGTCGAGGGCGGCATCGAGGCGTTCCCCGAGACACTGCTGCGGCTGTTCTCCGGGGACAACATCGGCAAGCTCGTCCTGAAGATCGCCTGACGTTCGCCGGCCGCGCGGAAGACGCGAACCGCCTTTTCCGCGCGGCCGATCGGACGACCGGTTGTGGTGCTCTGGCTCTGCCGGTCCACCGTGCTCAGACCGCTCAGCCGGCCGGCGGGCTCAGTCGGCGAGGAGCTTGTCGGGGGTGAGCGGGAGGTCGCGCAGGCGTTTGCCCGTGGCGTGGAAGACGGCGTTCGCGACCGCCGCGGCGGACCCGACGACGCCGATCTCGCCGGCCCCGCGCGCACCGAGGTCGCTGATGTGCGGGTCGGGTGTGTCCACGAAGTGCACGGCCAGCTCCCCGATGTCGGCGTTGGTCGGGATGTGGTAGCCCGCGAAGTGCGGTTCCACGACGTGGCCGCGGAGCGGATCGACAACGGTGTGCTCCATGAGCGCCTGGGAGATCCCGAACGTCATGCCGCCGATGAGCTGACTGCGTGCGGTGCGGGGGTTAACGACGCGGCCGATGTCGAACACCCCGACCATGCGGCGCACGCGTACGGTGCCGGTGCCGGAGTCGACGGCCACCTCCGCGAAGTGGGCACCGAACGAGTGCACTGCGTAGGGAAGTTCCGACTCGGGTCGGTGGTGGCCGATGGCGGAGATCGAGGGAGCGCCGATGCGGTCGAGTTCGTCGGCGACGAGTTCGGGGCCCAGGACGATGTCCGCCAGCGGGCGTCGGTGCAGCGGCGAGTCGGGGTCGGCCACCGCGCGGGCCAGGAGGTCGTCGCGGACCGTCTCGCAGGCGCGGCGGACGGCCGGGCCGACGTAGGCCACCGTCTGCGAGCCGATCGACGCGGGTGCCTGCGGGTAGCCGGTGTCGCCGAGCCGCACCGTGACGCGGTCGAAGGGCAGTCCCAGCGCGTCCGCCGCGATCTGTCCGAGGACCGTGTACGTGCCCGTGCCGATGTCGTGCGAGGCGACGCTGACCACGGCGGTGCCGTCGGAGCGCAGTTCCGCCCGTGCGGCGGACTGGTTCTGGTCCATCTGGTGGGTCGCCGTCGCCATGCCTCTGCCGATGAGGAGGTCGCCTTCGCGGCGGCTGCCCGGCGCGGCGTCGTACGCATCCCAGCCGAAGCGTTCCGCGCCGATCCGGTAGCAATCGAGCAGATGCTTGCCGGACCAGGGGTGGCCCGAGGTCGGATCCGTGTCGGCATGGTTGCGGATGCGCAATTCGACGGGATCCAGGCCGAGTTCGTGGGCGAGTTCGTCGAGTGCGGATTCCAGGGCGAACGAGCCGGGGGCGCGTCCCGGTGCCCGTTGGAAGGTCGGCGGCGGCATGTCGAGGCGGGCGATGCGCTGGCGTACCGTGATGTTCGGGCAGGCGTACAGCATGGTGGTCACGCCGCCGGTGGACTCGACGACGTCCTCGCCCACCGAGGTGGGTGTGACCGAGTCGTGTCCGATGGCCGTCAGGGCCCCGTCGCGGCGGGCCGCGAGCACGAACTTCTGGCGCGTCGCCGGGCGGTTGCCGCACGAGGTGAACATCTGAGGGCGTGTCAGGGACAGGCGTACCGGGCGTCCGAGGTGCTTGGCCGCGGCGGCGGTCAGCAGTACGTGCGGCCAGACGGTGCCCTTGCTGCCGAACCCTCCGCCGACGAACTCCGAGATCACGCGTACGCGTTCGGGAGGCAGACGGAAGGCGGTGGCGAGGGCGGTACGCACCGCGCCGACGTCCTGCGTGGAGTCGTGCACCGTGAGGTCGCCGTCGTGGGACCAGTACGCGAGCGTGGCGCACGGCTCCATGGCATTCATGTGCTGCCCGGGGGTGCTGTATTGCGCGTCGATGCGGACGTCCGCGGCGGCGAGGCCAGCCGCGAAATCGCCGCGCACGATGTCGTCGCGCCCGGGAGGCGTGAGCGCCGACGCGTCGTCGACGCTGGTGCGCGGCGCTTCCTCGGCATAGTCGATGCGGAGCAACTCGGCTGCGGCTGTTGCCTGGACGAGCGTCCGGGCGACCACTACGGCCACGTGCTGGCCGTAGTGGTGGACCAGTTCGTCGGACAGAGGGGTGCGGGCGTCGCCCATCGGGCCATTGTCGGCCGAATAGAAGGAGGCGACCGGTGCCATGCGCAGCGGGCCGCCGGGAACGAACACCGCGAGCACGCCCGGCGCGGACTCCGCCGCGACGGTGTCCATGGCGGTGATGCGTCCCTTGGCGATGGTGCTCTGCACGAGCACCGCGTGTGCCAGGTCCGGCAGCCCGATGTCGGCGGTATAGCGGGCGGTGCCGGTGACCTTGGTCGGGCCGTCCGTGCGCAGGACGGCGGCGCCGATGGCAAGTGCGGTGCCTGCGGCACCGTTCGGGCTCTGAATCGGGGTCAGGCCCGGGGACGGCACCGGGTTCGGGGTCGGGCTGGGGTTGCCGTTGGGGTTGGGGTTGGAGGTCGCGTTCATGTGGGCTCCCCGGACAGCGGACCCGGCGCCGCCGGGGGCGGGGCATCGGGCAGCGTGGTGAGGGCGCGCGTCACAACGCGCCGGATCAGCTCGACCTTGTACGCGTTGTCGCGCAGGGGCCGAGCGCCCTCGGCCGCCGCGTCCGCCGCCCGGCCGAACACGGCCGGGCCGGGTGCGGACCCGACGAGCACGCGCTCCGCGGCTCGGGCGCGCCACGGGGTCGTCGCGACGCCGCCCAGGGCGACGCGTGCGTCCCGGATGGTGCCGTCGCGTACGTCGAGTCCCACCGCGGCCGAGGCGAGGGCGAAGGCGTACGACGCCCGCTCCCGCACCTTGACGTAGCACGAGTGTGCGCCTGCCGCCTCCAGCGGAATCGCGGCTCCGAGAATCAACTCGCCTGCCGCCAACTGTGTTTCGCGGTCGGGACGGTCGCCCGGCGGCAGATGGAACGCATCGGCGGGGACGACGCGAGCGCCGTTCGGCCCGGCGACGGAGACCTGCGCGTCGAGCGCGACCAGTGCGACGGCGAGATCGGACGGATGGGTGGCGATGCAGTGTTCGCTGGTGCCCAGCACCGCGTGGCCGTGGTGCGATCCGTCCATCGCCGCGCAACCAGCCCCGGGTTCCCGCTTGTTGCACGGCATCGCGATGTCCCTGAAGTAGCCGCACCGGGTCCGCTGCATCAGATTTCCGCCCAGTGTCGCCAGGTTGCGTAGCTGAGGCGACGCGCCCGACAGCAACGCCTGGGCCAGCATGGGCAGATGCCGTACGACGAGCGGGTGCGCGGCCAGGTCGCTGTTGGTGGCGAGGGCGCCCACGTGCAGCTTGTCGCCGTCGAGTTCGATGCCCCCCAGCGGCAGTGCTCCGATGTCGACGACGCGTTGCGGGGTCGCCACGCCGCACTTCATCAGGTCGACGAGGTTCGTGCCGCCGGCGATGTACGCGGCGTCGGGGCCGTGTTCGCGCCACAGCTGCGTCAGGTCGTGCGGCCGGGCGTACGTGAAGGATCGCACGGCGGCCTACCGTTCCCGCGTCGTGGTAGTGGTCGGGGCGGCCGCGGAGCCGGCCGTGCCCGCCGTGGCCGCGATCACCGCGTCCAGGATGTTCGGGTACGCCGCGCACCGGCACAGGTTGCCGCTCATCCATTCGCGGATCTCGTCCGGTCCGCCGGCATGTCCCTCGTCCGTCAGCGCGACCGCCGACATGATCTGACCCGGCGTGCAGAAGCCGCATTGGAATGCGTCGTGGTCCACGAATGCCTGCTGCATCGGATGCAGGGCGCCGTCCGGGCCGACCAGCCCTTCGATCGTGGTCACCTCACGGCCGCGGTGCATCACCGCGAAGGTCAGGCACGAAGTGACGCGTCGCCGGCCGAGCAGCACCGTGCAGGCGCCGCACTGGCCGAGGTCGCAGCCCTTCTTGGGGCCGGTGAGCCCGACGTGCTCGCGAAGTGCGTCCAGAAGGGTGACGCGGGGGTCGACGCGCATCGTGTGCGTCTCGCCGTTGACCCGCATTTCGACCTCGACCTCGACCTCGACGTCACCATCGACGTCGGCCGTTCCCTCACCCCCGTGTCGGGGCTGGGCCCAGGGTTCTTTCCCGAGCTCGTCCGTGGCCTCCGGCATGACAGGTCCCTCGCGCTCGACGACTTTCCGGGCGCTACCGGCCCGAAGTCGTCGCTGCTACCCCCGTACGGCACGAAATACTCCCGGGCGTACCCCCGGGGAGGCTCCAGGCCGGGAAGCTATTGCGCGGTTCCGAGCAGCGCCTTGCTGAGGAGCACCCGGATGTGGTCCGGGTCGGCTTGATGGTCGTCGAGGAGGATCGCCGTGCACAGGCCGTCGCACAGTGCGACGAAGGCCTGCACGGCATCGGGGTCGTCGTTCAGTGTCCGGGCGAGTTCCGCCACGTTCTCGCGCCAGCCCCGCGCCGCCGGGCGCAGGGCGGGACGGCGGGCCGCCAGTGTCGACAGTTCGCGTTCGGCGAGTGCTCGTTCGCGTTCCGGCCCGGCGGATTCGGCGATGAGCCGGGCGAGCCCGTCGAAAGGGTCGTCCTCGGTGTCGATCAGTCGGCGAATGCGGCGGGTGTACGTGTCGGTGATGCTGGTCAGGGCGGCGACCAGCAGGTCGTCGAGGGTGGCGAAGTAGTAGAGCGTGAGGCTGGTGGTGATGCCGGCCTCTTTGGCGACCGACCGATGGGTCACGCCGGCGGCTCCGTCGCGGCGGACGACCGTGAGCGTCGCCTCGATGATCTGGGCCCGGCGGCGCTGTCCGCGCAGGATGCGCCCATCGACCGTTGTGACCCGTTCTTCCGCCATCGCCCTCACCGATCATCATCGCGTACGCATGCCGAGGCTATCGGCTCCGTCCGGACGCGTTCACCGCCGCCCGGTTCCGCGCGTACCGGCACCGAAGCCGTCGTCGGCTTCGCCTCGGCTGCCGCTGTGCCGATCGGCGGGATGCGGCGCAGCGCCCGGAAGCTGACGACGGTTGCTGCGGCGATCACGGCACCCGCCGCGATCGCGGCGGTGTTGAGTCCGCTCGTGGACGCATCCTGCGCGTGCCGCAGGGCCGAGGGCGGCAGTTCGTCCGCCACGGATGTCGCGCCGAAGAGGCTGTCGCGATAGGGCTCGGCCACTTGGCGGGGCATCCCGGGCGGCGCCTCGACCGATGTCCGGTAGACCGCCGTGGCGAGGCTCCCCAGCAGTGCGACCCCGGCCGCGACGCCGAACTCCTGCACGGTCTCCGACAGTGCGGCGGCCGATCCCGACCTCTCCGCCGGGGCCGCTCCGACGACGATGTCGGTACCCAGCGCGGCCATGACCCCGAGGCCGAGGTACAGGAACGCGAAGGCCGAGACCACGGTCATTTTGCCGTCGGGCCCGACGAGGGCGAGGGAGGCGTACCCGACGAGGGACAGCGCGAGGGCGGAGCCCATGACGGCGCCGGGCGGGACACGAGTGGCGATCAGGGGTGCCCCGATGCCCCCTATCAGCATGGCCAGCGCCGGCGGCCCCATCCACAGGCCCGCTGCGGTGGGCGAAAGTCCTTCGACGAGCTGCAGGTGCTGCGTGACCAGGAGCATCATGCCGCCGAACCCGACCAGGCCGACCAGCAGGACCGACAGCGCGGCGGAGAAGGCCCGGTCGGCGAAGAGCCGCATGTCCAGCAGTGGTTCCTCCAGGCGCAGTTGGCGGCGGACGAACGCGACCGCCGAGCCGCCGCCGAGCAGGACGGCGGTCAGCGCCCGGGCGTCGATGCCGTGCGCGGCGGCGTGCTTGACCGCGTACACCGTCGGAAGCACCGCCGCCAGGGACAGCGCGACGCTGACCAGGTCGGGCCTACCGGCGTCGGTACGGAACTCCGGCAGCAGCCTCGGCGCCGCGATCAGCACCACCGCGCTGACGGGAACCGCGATCAGGAAGGCCGCGCCCCACCAGAAGCCGCCGGTCAGGACACCGCCGACGACAGGCCCGGCCGCCATCCCCAGCGCGAACATGGTGGCCCATGCGCCGATCGCCAACGCCCGCTGCCGGGCGTCGGCGAACATGTCGCCGATCAGCGCCAGGGTGGACGGCATCAGCGTGGCTCCGGCCACTCCCAGCAGGGCCCGCGCCACGATCAGCCAGAGCGCGCCGGGGGCGAACGCGGCCAGGACCGAGGCAGCCCCGAAGGCGGCCGTGCCGATCATCAGCAGGCGGCGGCGCCCGAACCGGTCGCCGAGCGTCCCCATGGTGATCAGGAAACCCGCGATGAGGAATCCGTAGATATCCATGATCCACAGCGTTTCCGCCGTGGTGGGCCGCAGGTCGGCGGCCAGGCTCGGCACCACGAGGTACAGCGCCGTCACGTCGAGCCCCAGCAACGCGGTCGGCAACGCCAGCACCGCGAAGCCGGCCCACTCCCGTCGTCCGGCACGCGCCGGCGGTTCGTCGTGCATCGCACACCCCAAGTACTTGAACGAATGTACAAGTTGTACCATCGTTCAAGTTGATGTGCGAACCCGCCGAATCGGGGTCAGGAGATTTCCAGGTCGTCCCAGGCGACCTGGGTGCACATGCGGTGGAAGTCCGGGCCGTACCAGGGCGCGTTCACCTGGAGCCGCCCGAACTCGTTGACGTAGTAGTTCTTTTCCGGCGCCCCGTAGTCCTGGAGGAGCAGAAGTTTGCTCGACTCGGCATCAAGTGCCTTGTTGTACCGCTCGTACGCATCGAGGGTCACTTCCACGCTCGACGCCTCGTCCTCGAGCAGCCGCACCACGAGCCGGCCCACGTACGACGCCCAGATGACGTACCACATCGGCAGGCTTGTGCCACCGGACAGTGGCTGGGAGTTGGGGCCGTACAGGACGAACATGTTCGGGAAGTTCGGGACCATCATCCCGAGGTAGGCCCGCGGCCCGTCCGATGCCCAGAACTCCTGGACGTCGAGGCCTTCCCTGCCCGTGTACCGGGCCGGCCACAGGTACTTGACGACGTCGAAGCCGGTCGCGGTGACGATGAGGTCCACGTCGTGGACGACCCCGTCGGCGGTCTCGACACCGGATTCGGTGAGGCGCGTGATCGGCTCGGTGACGAGGTCGACGTTGTCGCTCGTCAGCGCCCGGTACCAACCGTTGTCCACGACGGGGCGGCGGGAGAACGGCGCGTAGTCGGGTACCAGCCGGTCGACGAGGTCCTGCCGGCCCTCGGTCTGTGCCTTGATGTACGCGGTGAGGTCGTCGCGGAGCTTGTCGCTCATCGGATTGAACGTGCCGCCGCCGGCCTGCCATTCCTCGTCCGGGACGAGGAACCCGTGGGTGCCGAACAGTCCCGCGACGGACATGTAGCGCCACCAGTGCCAGTAGCCGGGGAAGCTGTCGAGCAGCCAGCGAACCTCGGTCTCGACCTCGGCGCCGTACTTCTCGCGCGGGCTGATCCACTGCGGCGTGCGCTGGAAGACGTAGACGTGCTCGGCCTTCTCGGCGATCGGCGACACCATCTGCACGCCGGTCGACCCGTTGCCGATCACCGCGACGCGCTTCCCGGTCGCGTCGAGGTCGTGGGGCCACTGCGACGGGTGGACCACCTGCCCGCCGAAGCCGTCCTGGCCCTCGAACCGCGGCAATCGCGGGTTGGTGAAGGTGCCGAGCGCGTTGACCAGGATGTTCGCTTCCACCGTCTCGGCGCCGTCGGGCGAGGTCACGTCGAGCTGCCACAGATTGCGGGACTCGTCGAACGTCGCGCTTTGCAGCGTGTGCCCGAAGCGGGTGTTCGCGAGGACGCCGTACTTCTTCGCTATGTGTTCGAGGTACGCGCGCACTTCCGGCCCCTGCGCGTAGTACTCGGTCCACGGGTGGTTCTTCTCGAAGCTGAACTCGTAGGTGATGGACGCGGTGTCGACGCGGATGCCCGGGTAGCGGTTGATGCTCCACGTGCCGCCCGGCTCCGGCTGCCGGTCCAGCACGAGGTACGGGATCCCCAGGAGCTCGAACTGGATGCCCATCGCCAACCCGCTGAACCCGCTGCCTATGACGACGGCCTTGAAGCCCTCGGGCAGTTCGGGCCGCGTTTTCGACCACTGGGCGTACCACGGAAAGGGCCGGAAGGCCGGTATGTCGCGGCGCGCCTCGAATTCGAGGTCGCTCATCTCCTCGCCTGTCGCCATGTCCATCAGCGCACGCAGTTCCGTCGGCGACGGCTCCTCGGGCATACCCGGACCCGCGTTCACCTCGAGCCAGTCGACCGCCTTGGTGACGAGGACTTCGCGGTCCCGCTCGGTCAGCTTCGCGGCCACCGGCAGCGCCGCCAACTCGGGGTCGTGGGTCTGCTGGTACAGCGCGACGCGTACGGCGTTGAGGTCGCCGAGCTCGACGGCTCGGCGGATGAACGCGCGGTCGACGGTCGTCTCCATTGCGCCTCTTCCTGTGGTTCGTGCGGTTCATGCGGTTCGTGCGACGGCCACGGATGCGGGGTTGCCGTGGTTGCCTTGGGGTTCCTCGGGTGCTTCCGCACGGTCAGCGCGGGGCCAGTTCCATGTCCGGCAGCGGATACGGGAACTTCACCGAGACGCCGCCGTCGACGGTGAGCACCTGGCCGGAGACGTAGCGGGCCAGGTCGGAGGCGAGGAAGAGCAGTGGTCCGGCGATGTCCGCAGGCAGGGCCACGTCCCGTATCGGCGCGTTTTCGGCATTCGCGGCGCGGCCGGGTTCGCCGAGGTACGCGGAGACCCGCGGCGTCCACACGACGCCCGGCGCGACGGCGTTCACCCGGATGCCGGACGGGCCGAGCTCGACGGCCGAGGAGCGGACCAGGGAGATCAACGCCGCCTTCGCGGCCCCGTACGCCGCATGCATCGGCGCCCCGGTGAGGCCGGAGACAGAGGCCACGAAGGTGAAGGTGCCGCCGCCGTGCCGCGCCATGTGCGCCCCGCCGAGTTGGAGGGCCAGAACGGCGTGGCGCAGCACGATGTTCTGGTGCCACTCCCAGTCCTCGTCGGTGCAGTCCAGCAACTGCTGGTACTTGCTCATACCGATGATGTCGACCACGGCGTGCACGCGTCCCAGGCGCGACTGTGCCTCGTCCCACAGGGCCGTCATGTCGGTCCTCGAACTGGCGTCGCCTGCCCAGGCGGTCCCACCCACCTCGGCGGCGACGTCGTGGGCCAGGTCCGCGTCCAGGTCGACGGCGAGCACGCGGGCCCCGGCTTGGGCCAGCGAGTGGCAGGCCTGGCGCCCGATGCCCTGCCCTGCGCCCAGCACGAGGACCCCTTGGCCGTCGAGGCGCAAACGGCCCGGATAGTCCGGGACTTCGGTGTCATCGGTGCGGGACATGGATCTCCTCGGAGCGATGGTCGGCGGGCGGCAGCGGAACGGCTTCGGCTTCGGCTGCCACGCGAGCCCGTCCCTCGGCGGAACTCCGACGGAGTTCCGCCGGCGTTCCGGCGGGGGACGAGGCGCGAGGTCTGGGTGGGTGACGTGCGGCATCGCCGCCTCGGCAGGTCGAGCCTGGGCGAGACGAAGAGCCGTCGATATTGGTATTTTGATATTTCAAATAATCTTTTGAAATCCGAACACTCAGAATTCTGCGCAGGTCGGCACGGCAGTTGCAAGGGGTGGCGCCCTGACCTGGGCGCGAACGGCCGGCGCCGGCCCTCGGCGCCGTCGGCGCGGGCCGCCCGCGTGCTCTTCATCCGGCCGAAACCGGGCGCTCCGCGGTCGGGGAGCGTACGTTCGGCGTCAGTTCGTAGGTCGGATCGCGATCGCCCGGTTCTGGAGGCTGACGTAGTTGCGGGCATCTTCCGGGACGGTGGCGTCGTCGTACAGGCCGCGGCGGCAGACCGGGTCATGCGAGCCGATGGTGATCGACCAGGGGGGAGGTCAGTACACCGGGTACCCGAGGAGCAGCGTCCAGTGGGGGACACCGGCGGCGTCGATGTACACCGCGACGCCGACGCGCGTCCAGTGCGGGTCCAGGATGTTCGCCCGGTGTTGCGGGCTGCGCATCCACAGCTGCAGTACAGCCGCGGGGGTGTCCTGACCGATGGCCAGGTTGGCACCGCCGATCCCGGCGAACCGCGGCTGGTCGCCGGAACCTCGCGGCCTGTGGTCCCGGTCCCGATCCCAGTCCCATCGGTTGCGGGGATCAGGACGGGAGTCCTCTGTGCATCTCGGCGGTGGCACGGCCCTGCCCCGACTCACCGCGCCCGCAAGCCGCACCAGTTCGGCATCCGTCCTGAGGACTGGGACTCCGGCGGCAGCGCGCTGCTCGTCGACCATGCGCAGCAGGGCGCTCTCGTACGCCGACTCTGCCGGTAGCGGCGCCGGGGCGTCCCGGATTTGCGAGTTGCCCGGACTCGGGGTCTTGGCGGGTTGTGCGACGGAGACCTTCGTCGGTTCGGGGCGGCCGGTGGGGCTGTCAGTGGGACTGTCGGCGGGCGGGGATGCTTGAGCGGTGGGCGGCGCTTCTCCTTGCGGCTGCGGCTGCGGCTGCGGCTGGGGTTGCGGTTGCTGCGGCGGGGCCGTGGGCGCGGGCGAACCGGCTCGGACGGTCGGCTCATGGGACGCGGGCGCGTCCGATGCCACGGAGGCAGTCGGCTGGGACGCGCTGCGCGAAACGGACGCCGGAGTGAACCCACCCCTGGCAGGTGCCGGTTCGGCACGCTGTGGTGCGGTCACCTGCTCGACGGCCGCGACACTGACACCCATGGCCAGCACGCTCACGCTCGCGACGCATGCCACACTCCGGCGCGCGCCGAGCGGTGCCGCTCCGGTTTGCGGCCACGCCGGACGCCGATGACGTCCGGCTCTGCCCCGACGGCCGTGCTCTCCCATGTTCGGTCCTTCCTGAGGTCTCAAGTGCCGTTCGCCACACGCGTCTTCGACACGTGTCAGGTTCGCGGCCGGTTGACGGCCGCCGCCTACCCGCCGTTGACAGGTGCCCCGGGTGAGGGCGTACCGGCTTCCAGGAGGCAGGCGACGCGCGGAACCGCGGCCGGCTTTCGGTGCCGACGGTGTGGCGGCCCGGTGTCCACGACGGTGCCCGGCACGGTGATCGTGGGCGGGTTCCAAGGGCTGCTTCGCTGCGAGTCGCGGGTGTTGCGGGTGTCCTGGCTATTCCGGCTGTCCAGGGCGTCGCGCGAGTCGCGGACGCCGCGAAGGCTGCCGTCGCAATCGTTGGCGTCCTCTCCTCGCCGGGACGACCACGAGACGGGCCGGGCCTGGGCGGTTGCGCTGTTCGCGGCGCGAGACGCGGGTGGTCGCCGAGGGGCGGAGTCGGCTGCCGGATGCGTCAAGTCGTCGGCCGGTCGGAGCAGCAGCCGGTCGGCCAGCGTCGTGGCGCGCCCGCACTCCTCGGCGAGTTGCCGCAGGATGCGGTTGGCCTCGGGCCACAGCACCCCCGCCGGGTCTTCGGCGAGACGCGTCAGGACCTGCGCCATCTGGCTGAGCGGGGCGCGTAGTTCGTGATCGAGGACGGCGGCGAGCCGGTCGCGTCGCGCCGCGGCGGCGTACGCCGCGGACTGGTCGGTGAAGGCCACGATCGCGCCGACGACACGGCCTTCGTCCGTCACCGGCACGGTGCTGAGCTCGACCGGGTGCCACGTGTCGTCTCTGCCCCAGAGAACGGCCCCTGTGTTGTGGTGGCTGCGTCCTGACCGCAGGGTGTCGGACAGCGTCGACTCGTCTGGCGGGAGGGACTTGCCGTCCGCGGCGGAGTGCATTGCCAGAGACAGGAGTTCGCGACCGTACAGCTCGCCCGCCGACCGTCCGAGCAAGCGCGCTGCCGCCGGGTTGGCGAGCATGATCCGGCCGAACGCGTCCACGGCGACGATGCCTTCGGAGACGGCGTACAAGATCAACTCGGTCTGCCGCTGGACGCGTTGGCATGCGCGCTCCGCGGCGAGCCGCAACGTCAGATCGGTGATGGTGACCATCAGGAAGCCGCGGTCTTCGTGGACCGGGCCGTGTGCGGCGTACGTTGCTGCCGGAACCGCGGAGGACGCCGGCTCGTGGTCCACATCGGCCCGGCGCACCACCCGGATTGCGACTTCGGCCGTGAACTCGAAGCCGTCCGTGCACCGGACGGCCATGGGTATCGGCTGGTCGTCCTGACCGTCGTTCTGCCTGTTGTTCTGCCGGTCGTCGCCGGCTGTGCCACCGGGAGTGCGGGCGAGGTCGAACTGCGGGAGGACGTCGAGAACTCCGCGTCCCAGCAAGTGAGTTGTCGGCGCCTGGAGAACTTCGACGGCGGCTGTGTTGGTGCCGACGATGGTGCCGTTGACGTCCACAAGCAGGACCGGCTGAGGAATCGCGTCGACAATGCGCGGCAGCTGTACGGCGCGACGGGCGGGCGCATCGCCCGCCACGGCTGGGACGGGCTCGGTGGTAGGCGACGGCACCGCCCCGGGCGGGACGTACGGCTGCCTGAGGGCAAGTTCTGTGTAGTTCACGGTGACGCCAATCTCGGAGTCGGAGGCGAGGTCGGTGCCGGATGCGTGGTGCCGTGAGCGGGACGGGACGGGCGGGGCGGCCTCGGCCGCCCCGCCCGGTTGCTCGTCGTCGGCATCGACGGGCTGTCACGCCCGGCGGCGCCGCCGGGCGATTGCGAGGACAGCCGCGCCGCCTACGAGTACGGCTGCCGCGGCGACGGCGAGCATGGTCGTGTCCGACCCGCCGGTCTCGGCCAGCGACGAGCCGTCTCCCGGTGTGCCTGGTGCGCCCGACGCCGGCGGTACGGCGCCGGGGGGCTGCGTGGACGGTGTCGGGTGTCCGGGAGAACTGGGCGGGTTCGGGTGGGCGGGATGTGGGGGCGTACCCGGTCGGGCAGGCGTACCCGGCTGGCTGGGTTGCGGGAGCGGCGTGGTCGGAGGGAGGGGGCCGGGCTTCGGCCGGCAGGCGAACGCGGGCCTGCCGTTCCAGGGGTAGTTGTGGCTCTCGTTGCCGGTCCCGTGCATTTTCACGTTCCCGCCGACGTACAGACGCCCGTTGGTACTCGCCGTCAGGTCCACCGAAGCGTGCGGGGCGAGGATCGACCCGATGAAGTTGCCGCCGCCCGACAGGGTCAGCGACGTGCTCTCGCGGAAGTTGTACAGGATCCGCGACGCGGCCGGACCGTATTCTGGGGAAGAATAAGTGTCGACGCGGTTGCCGTTGAATTCCACGGAGAGCGGCGAAATGGAGACGGCCCGGCTGCCGGTCACATTTATCAGGACCGAGGAATTTTCCGGAACATCCTCGAAAGCGAACGTCGACGTACCGTCCAGCTCTGCCGCGGATGTCGAGAACACCTGGATGTTTCCGATGCTCGCAGCGGTGCTCTTGAACGTCACCGTCGTGCCGGTGCGTACCGCGGTCCCGGTCGGTTCGAGCGCGCCGAGGGACGCGGACTCGGTGCGCAGCGTCCCGTCGAAGCCGCCATGCGGATCGATCGCCTTGGCGGCCCCCATGCGCGAGGGACTGGCGCCGCCATTGGTCACCAGCTCGCCGGCTGCGTCCAAGGAACCGCCCACCTGCACGGAACCCCCGTACCCAGGGCCCGCCGTCAGACCCGAACCGACGTCGAGTCTCGTTCCCTCGGCGATCGACAGGTCGCCACCGACGGCGAGCATCACGCTGCCGGAGGTCGGCAAAATACCCGAACCGGCGCCCACCCGGCCGACGTTGAAAACCCCGGCGGGACTCTTTGCGAAGGTGGCCCGCCCGTTCACCACCAGGAGTCCCTCGGCCTCCGCGGCCCCGCCGTCCACCGTGTAGTCGCCGCCCGCGTAAAGCGCCACATTGTTGTCCGTGAAACGCGGAGAATGCCCGATCCCCGGCATATTCTCGATGGTCGGACAGGACGCCGAACGGCCGTCCGCCTTCTCCGCATAACCAGGTCCTGCGCCGACCAGGCCGAGAGCGGCGGCGGTGGCGAGCACGACGCCCGGTCGCGTCATTATTATTCCGTTGATTCCCACAGTGCGGAAGATTAGCAGCGCGTCCGGCGGGACGACTTATCGAATCCCGGACGCATGATTAATATTGGCCTAGCGGCAACTTAAGGGACACTCAAGGAATCCGCGCTCCGTGCGGGAATCGTCCCGCAAGCAGACTCCGACACCCCAAACCCGATCCCCCCGGCGACCGAGGGCACGGCCCCAGGCCGCCCGGACGAGGCTCAGTCGGGCCGTGCCTGCGCTCACCGTCGCCGCTTTTCTCCAAGCCTTTCTGGAGGCTCCTCAATACGTTGTGGAGCGCTGAGTTCCGCCGACGGGGCCAAGCCGGTTCCACCGAACGGCGGGGCACAGGCAGGTAGTTCGCGCGACCGGGCGCTTGGCTTCGCACGGCTGGGCCGACCACCTGACACGTCGGCCGACCGTGCCGAACAACCTTGCCGCCACGACCGATTCGACAGACCGGAGATATGACGCCCGTGACGATTCGACCGAAGTTCCGGACCGGGACCGCCGCCGCTGCGCTCCTGGCGGCCCTGTCCCTGACGTGGATCGCGCCGTCCGCCCAGGCAGACGCCCCCGCCGCTTCCGCTGCCTTCGTCCCGTCCGGTTCGGATTGCGGATGGCACACGGAACGGTTTGGCGTCTACGAAGAGGCCCACTACCGGCACTGCACGAACGAGCCGTACTCGGTGCGGATCACCATCCTCTACGGCAACGGAACCAACGGCGGCACCTGCGTCAATCCCAACGTCGACCTCGTCCTCGGGCCCTACGGACCGTTCGGTGTGATCTACGCCTACTACAACGGCAGTCTGTGCTGACGACCTGATGGTCACCTGCACAGCGCGCACCGCTCCCGCGAACTGCGGGTGCCGTCGCCGACTGGCGTGACCGTGGTCGGCCGGTCGGCCGGCCGGCCACGGTCATCCGGGCGTGCTCTCCCGGACGTACAGTTCCACCGGGTTGAATCCCGCCGGGTCCGGGGTGCGCGGGGGGACGCGGTGCAGCCCGGCGGCGCGCATGGTGGCCCTGACCGGGCCGCCGTCGATGTACTTGTCGTGGATTTCCAGGACGATGCGGTCCACGCGCCGCATCCACGGCTGGGGTTCGGCGAAGACGTCGGCCTCGCTGCCCTCGACGTCGACCTTGAGCAGGTCGACGTGGTCGATGCCGTGGTCGTCCAACAGCTTCTCGACGGTGGTCGCGGCCACCGTCCGGTCCGGTCGGGCGAGGAGGTTCTCGAGCCGGTGGGGGCGGGTGCGGCGCAGTTCGTGCACCGCGGGCACCGCGGTGCAGGTGTCCCAGAACGCGCTGACCGCGAACTCCAGGTCGCCTTCCCGGCCGCTGACCGCGCGCTCGTCGATGTCCCAGGTCGTGCCGGACAGTTCGGCGTTGCGGCGCAGCACCGCGCGGCTCTCCGCGATGGGTTCGACGGTGAGCAGGCGGCACGGGCGGTAGCGGGCGGTCAGGTAGGCGGCCGCAAGCCCGGTGTTGCCCCCGAGGTCGACGATCGTGTCCAGGGTGCCGATGTCGCGGGGCAGCGCGTACGCGGCGTGCAGTTCGTAGAAGCGGCGCAGGAAGATCTGCCACAGGATCAGCAGGTCGCTCTGGTTCTTGCGTACGCATACGCGCACGCGGTCGCGCGGTGTGGCCAACGTGAACCGGACCAGTCCGTCGTCGTCCAGCGGACGTCCGGCCGCGCCGAGCAGGCGGCGGGCCATCCAGTACGGCGCCCGCACCCGGCTGGTGCCGGTCCCGAGCCGGGCGGCGGTACCCATGTCCCGCAGCGCCCCGACGGCTTCGCGCGTCAGCACGCGTGGCCAGCCGACGGCGAAGGCGCGGTCGGCATCTGAACGGAGATAGGCAAGCGGCATCGGCACCAACCCCTCGCAGCGAACCGACCGGTACAACAAACTATCGAGTTGCCAACGGGAGGATGCGGGGACACACCGGGCGTTCCCCGGCTTCACCCACTCGCCCCACCCACTCGCCCCACCCAGACCGGCGGCCGCGGCCGGGCGGCGCCGACCGCGGCAGTGTGTGAGCGTGAGGGTGTCGGGCCCTGGTCCGTGCGCGCTCAGCCCGGGCCGTCGGGGTGGGCGAGGTCGTAGGCGCGGGAGAGCTTGGCGGGGACGACCATGCGCCAAGCCTCGACGACCAGTTCGCGGGCCTCGGTCGGCTCCAGCGCCGCCAGTGCCGCGTGCACCCAGTTGAAGCGCATGTCGGACGCCGACGGCAACTGGAACTTGTGCGGGGCGCCCGCGACGAGGTCGGCCCGCTCCTCCTTGGGGAACGCGAAGCCCATCACCGTCTCGTCGAGGGAGAAGGCCACGTAGACGATCTGCCCGACGCGGAACTTCAGCCTGCCGCGTACGTACACCGGGTACGAGCGCTCCAACTCGGTGCCCAGCGCCTGGACGTCCTCGGTCACCGCCATGCTCGGCACCCCTTGGGTCACGGGCGGGACGGGTCGGCTTGTCCGTACGTCATCGGTGGGCCGTCCAGTACCCGCATCGCCTGCTCGGTCCTGTACACAGCCATCCTCTCCGCAAACACGTGCACAAGGTGGACTGCGGCGGCCGCACGGACTCATCGGTCCCCACGAGCGCGTCAGTGGCGGGCGTTGTCGTCCGCGGCACGCATGCGGAGTAGTTGGAGGGCGTGGTGGGACGGGCTGTCCGGGGCGGCGCTGTGCATCATCAGGACGTGGCCGGAGCCGTCGGCAAGGGCGACGTTCTCCTGTTCCAGTTCGAGGTCGCCGACTTCAGGGTGCCGGAGGCGGCGCGTGCCGTAGCCGTGAGACGCGACCGGATGGCCCGCCCACAGTTCGGCGAACCGGTCGCTGCGTACCGCGAGGTCGCCGACGAGGGCCGACAGGCCCGGGTCGCCGGGGTGTTCGCCGGTCGCGATGCGCAGCGTCGCGACCGCGCATGAGGCGATCCCGTCGAGGTCCCGGTGCAGCGCGCGGTGATGCTCGTCGAGGAACAGCATCGAGACGAGATGCGGCCGGTCCGCCTCGCGATCCGGCGCCGTCGGGTCGAGGTGGCCGGCGAGGAGCTGGTGTCCCAACGTGTTCCAGGCCAGGATTTCGGTGCGGATGCCGAGGAGGAGCGTCGGAACGTCGTCGAGCGCCGCCAGCAGCTGCCGGGTCCCCGGCCGTACGGTTGTCGAAAGCGGTCGGCTGCGGGCCGCGGGCGGTGCCGCGGCGGCGATCCGGTGCAGGTGAGCGCGCTCTGCATCGGTCAGTCGCAGCGCGTCGGCGAGCGAGTCGAGGACCGAGCGGGACGCCTGGTGGCTCTGGCCCTGCTCGAGCCGCGTGTAGTACGTGGCGCTCACCCCCGCGAGTTGCGCCAACTCCTCGCGGCGCAGCCCGGGGACCCGCCGTTCTCCGTACGACCTGATCCCCACGTCGGACGGCGTCAGTCGGCCCCGTCGGGTTCGCAGGAAGTCGCCGAGAGTGGTGCTGCTCGTACCCATGCCTGCCATGGTGCAACGCCGGCGCGGATTGCGGCTGCCCCTGAGAGGGCTAGGCAGCGGCTGCCCACGCACGCGCGGGCGTGGTCGGCCGCCGTGGGTGCTGTGCAGGCTGGTCGCGGATCGTGGCAGGCGGGCTGCCCGGGATGCGGGCGCCCATGGCGAGCTCGGGAGCGGACATGGCTGCATTGACGGGCAGGACGGCGCTGGTGACGGGTGCGTCGCGGGGGATCGGCAGGGCGATCGCCGAACGGCTGGCGAGCGAAGGGGCGGCGGTGGCGGTGCACTACGGCCGCAACAGGGCCGCGGCGGACGCGGTCGTCGATGGCATCCGTACCGCGGGCGGCGAAGCCTTCGCGGTAGGTGCGGAGTTGGGTGTGGACGGGGATGTCGACGCGCTGTTCGCGGGCCTTGCGGCGGGACTCGGCGGCCGGCCGCTGGACATTCTCGTGAACAATGCCGCGGTCATCGACTACGACGCCACCGTCGAGAAGACCACTCCCGCCCAGTTCGACCGGCTCTTCGCGGTCAACGTGCGCGCTCCCCTGCTGGTCACACAGCGCGCGCTCGGCCTGATGCGGAACGGCGGCCGCATCGTCAACGTGTCGTCCGGCGCCACGTGGTTCGCGGTGCCCGAGATCGTGTACGCGATGACGAAGGGCGCGCTCAACGTCTTCACCCGATCGCTCGCCCGGACCCAAGGTGCTCGGGGCATCACCGTCAACACCGTCTCACCCGGGATCACCGATACCGACATGAACCCATGGCTCCGGGAAGCCGGCGGCGCCGACGGCGTCGCCGCCATGACCGCCCTGGGCCGCGCGGGCCTCCCCGACGAGATCGGCGACGCCGTCGCGTTCTTCGCCTCCGACGACGCTCGGTGGATCACCGGCCAAAACCTGGACGTCAATGGTGGACTGCTCCTGGGTCCGCCCTCGCCCCCGCCCGCCGTCTGACGGCGGCGGAAGCGTCGGCCACCGCCGCTTCGTGCGGCGGTTCGCGCGAAGGATCGGCCCCGCCGCCGGCGGCTGGGCGCGGTGGCTCAGCGCTGTTCGCTCAACCGGTTGAGCCTGGCGTCGAGTTCGGTCTCCTCGCGGATCTCGTCGACCGACGCGGACAGCGCGACGATCAGCAGCGTGACGACGGTGAACAAGGACACGCCGGTCACGACCGGGGCGAGGAACTGGGACGCCGCGACGCCGTGCACGGACTGCGACGAACCGCCCCCTTCGACGCTGATCGCGGCCATGCCTGTGTAGTGCATCCCGCTCACCGCGACACCCATGATCACCGAGGCGCCCGCGACCGCCGCGGGGCCGCGTACGTTGAGCGCCGCCCAGAGCGCGGCGGTCGCCGCGACGACCGCGATGACGATCGAGGCCGCGACGACGGGCGCGGAGTACTCGATGTCCGCCGACATGTTGATGCCGGCCATGCCGACGTAGTGCATGCCGGCCACACCGGCGCCGGTGAGCACGCCGCCGAGCAGGAGCCCCGCCGTACCGGCGCGCGGACGTCCGGCGATGGCCATGCCGACACCGACGACCACGATGGCCAGGAACAGGCTCGCGACGGTGAGGAGGACGTCGTAGCGGATCTCGGTCCCCTTGACGGCGAAGCCGAGCATGCCGACGAAGTGCATCCCCCAGATGGCCGTGCCGCCGAGGGCGACGGACGCGAGGACGAACCAGCGGGTACGTGCCGCGCCGCGCACCGCCTGGGCGCGTGACGCACAGGTCAGGCACAGCGCCGATCCCACGCAGGAGAGAGCGAACGCGATTCCGGGCGTGAGGGCCCCGTGCGAGAAGTGGTCTATCTGGCCCATCGCGGGCCTTTCTGAAGAGCGCGGGCGAGCGCCCGCGACGAAGAGGACTCGAAACTCGGACAACGAAGATCAAGTCGGACGGCATGCCGATGGTAGGGCCGACAGTGGAGGTGCGGAATGAAACTTTCCGTTTCTGTTCAGGTAACGGCCTTTCACCACAGGGGACGACCAACGTCAGAGGCCGCCGGACAGCCGACACGTGTCGTACGACACACCTCACGAGGCAGTCCCGCGGCCCGGGAAGCGCCTGCGGACAGGCAGCGAAGCGCCGTTGCCCGACGGCGCCCGATGGCAGCTCGAACACGCCGCGGCCGACCACGGCGTGCAGCTCAGCGGCGACGCGCTCGACATCGCGCTGCGGCACACGCATGACGTCGTGGGAGACGTCCCGATCGTCGTCAGCGAGAACGGCATCGCGACCGTCGACGACGGGCGGCGCATCGCGTACACGTCGGCCGCGCCGGCCGTCCTGTACGACGCCGTGCGGAGTGGCATCGACGTACGCGGCGGCTCGGGCAGGTCGCCCTGGCGAACGCCGGCTGAGCCGAGGCGAGGGCTCGTGCCTATGTCCGGGCGGGCAGGTGGGTGAAGCGGTACTGCGTGGTCGAGCGGTGGACCCGGCCGGGTCGCAGGACGGGCGACGGGTACGTCGGCCGGTTGGGTGCGTCGGGGAAATTCTGGGTCTCCAGGCACACGGCCGCGTGCCGCCCGAAAGGGGCGCCGAGCGCGTTGGACGTGTAGACCTGGAGCCCCGGTTCGGTCGTCCAGACCTCGAACGCCCGCCCGGACCGCGGTCCTTGGAGGTACGCGGCGCGCCGCAGGCCGATTCCGTCGCGGAGGACGAAGCAGTGGTCGATGCCGTTCACCGCCGTGACCTGGGGGTGAGCGGACTGTGTCCGGCCGCCGAGTGCGACGCCTGTCGGCGGACCGTTCCCTGAGGGGAGAGACATGGGCGTGGACTGGAGGGTGGGCGCGAAGTCGAACGGTGTGCCTCGCACGCTCGCCGGTTCGTCGTAGGGGATTCCGCCCGCGTCGATCGGCAGATAGGCGTCGGCGTCCACACGCAGCCAGTGTCCGAGCACGTCGCCTTCGGCCGACCGCCCATCGAGGTTCCAGTACGCATGTTGCGTGAGGTTGACGACAGTTGGGCGGTCGGTCGTCGCGCGGTAGTCGACCGCCAGCGTCCCGTCGGCGTCGAGGGTGTAGGTCGCCTCGACGTCGAGCACGCCCGGAAAGCCCATGTCCAGGTGCGGACTTCGCAGCCGCAGCCGTACGCCGGCGCGCCGTCCGTCGGCGAAGCCCGCGCCTGTCCACACCCGCCGGTGGAACCCGTCCGGCCCCCCGTGCAGTGTGTGCCCGCGATCGTTGGTCGGCAGCACGTACCGAACCCCGTCGAGCTCGAACCCGCCGTGCGCGATGCGGTTCGCGTAGCGGCCGACGACCGCGCCGAGGTACGCGTCGTCCGCCGCGTAGTCGGGCACGCTCGGCAGCCCGAGCACGACGTTCCCGGGCCGCCCCGCGCGGTCGGGGACGCGGCACGACTGGAGGACCGCCCCGAAGGACAACACCGCGGCTTCGACGCCCGACGGAGAGGCGAGCGTCCAGCGGTGCACGGGAGTGCCGTCCGGGGCGGTACCGAAACGTTCCCGACGCACCGTCGGCGCGGCCACGGGCAGAGGGAAGGCGTCGAAGCCACCCGGTTCCTCGGGCCCGGCGGCCTGTGCCGCGTCGACGGGTACCTCGTCTTCTCCGGGTGCCCTCATGCCGACACCGCCGCACCGGTCGAACCCGCGGCTCCGGACTCCCGTTCGCCGAGCGGCAGGCGGCGCGCTCCTTGGGCCGGCGTGACGGTGAAGACCGCGGGTTCCGCAAGGCGGTTCCGCTCGGCGGCCGATGTGACCGCACGGGCCACGGCGTGGCGCCGATCGACGTCGGTCACCGGCGGCCTCATGTGTCGGACACCGCCTCGCGGAGCATCGCGGCGGCCCGCTCCGGGGCTATGTCGTTGACGAAGACGTCCATGCCGGACTCCGATCCCGCGAGGTACTTGAGTCTTCCCGGGGCCCCGGCCGGACGGGCTTCGATGCGTTCCATGTCGCTGTCCTGTGTCTTCACTGAGCCACGGTGTGCGGCTCGCCGCCATGGCTGTCCTACCCCGCCTGCGTCTCCTCCGTCAGTTCACGGTCCGCCGGTCCACCTCGGCCGCGGCGTCGGCGAACTGGGCGGCATAGAGCCGGCTGTAGACGCCGCCCGCGCCCACCAGTTGTTCGTGGGAGCCCTGTTCGACGATGGCTCCGCCCGCCATCACGACGATGGTGTCGGCGTCCCGAATCGTGGACAGGCGGTGGGCGATCACGAAGGCCGTCCGGTCTTGGCGCAGACGGGTCATCGCCTGCTGGATCAGCACCTCGGTGCGGGTGTCGACGGAGCTGGTGGCCTCGTCGAGTACGAGGATCGTCGGATCGGTCATGAACGCCCGGGCGATCGTGAGCAGTTGCTTCTCGCCCGCGCTGATTCCGGAGCCGGCCTCGTCGTCGATCACCGTGTCGTAGCCGTCGGGCAGCGTGCGGATGAACCGGTCCGCGTGCGCGGCCTTCGCCGCTTCCACGACCTGGTCGCGCGTCGCGTGCGCGGCGCCGTACGCGATGTTCTCGGCGATGGTGCCGCCGAACAACCAGGTGTCCTGGAGGACCATGCCGATACGCGAGCGCAGATCCGCGCGGGACATCGCCGCGATGTCGACCTCGTCCAGGGTGATCCGTCCGCCGGTGACCTCGTAGAAGCGCATGAGGAGGTTGACCAGGGTCGTCTTGCCCGCGCCCGTCGGGCCGACGATCGCGACGGTGTGCCCCGGTTCGGCGACCAGCGAAAGCCCCTCGATGAGCGGGGTGTCGAGGACGTAGCGGAACGACACGTCCTCGAACGCGACACGGCCGAGGCCCGCGGGCGCCCTTGCCGGTTCGGCCGGGTCGGGTGCCTGATCGGGGGCGTCGAGCAGCTCGAACACGCGCTCGGCCGAGGCGATTCCGGACTGCACCATGCCGAGCATCCCGGCGAGCATGCCGAGCGGCTGGCTGAACTGGCGCGAATACTGGATGAACGCCTGGACGTCGCCGACCGTCAGCGCCCCCGAGGCCACCCGCAGGCCGCCGACCGCGGCGACGAGCACGTAGTTGAGATTGCCGAGGAACATCATCAGCGGCTGGACCAGTCCGGAGACCTCCTGGGCCCGGCGGCTCGCCTCGTAGAGCCGCTCGTTCTCCGCGTCGAACACCGCCTGGGACTGCTCCTCGCGGCCGAACGCCTTGACGAGCGAATGCCCGGTGTACATCTCCTCGACGTGCGCGTTCAGGCGTCCGGTGTGCTGCCACTGGCGGGTGAACTCCGGTTGCGACCGCCGGCCGATCGACGCGACGGCGAGAACCGACAGCGGAACCGTGAGCAGCGCGATCAGCCCCAGGAGCCACGAGACCCAGAACATCACCGCGACGACGCCGACGATGGTCAGCACCGAGACGACGAGCTGACTCAGCACCTGCTGCACGCACTGGGCGAGGTTGTCGATGTCGTTCGTGACCCGGCTGATGATCTCGCCGCGGTGCCTGCGGTCGAGGTAGCCGAGGGGGATGCGGGCGAGTTTCGCCTCGACGTCCCGGCGCAGCCGCTCGGCGGCGCCCTGCACGGCCACGGTCGCCATGCGCGCCTGGAGAACGCCGCAGAGTCCGGCCGCGAGATAGACGGCGGCGGCGTACGCCACCATCCGTGCCACCGCGCCGAAGTCGATGCCGTTGCCCGCGTCGTCGAAGGAACCGGACACCACGAGGTCGGTCGCACGGCCCAGGAGCACCGGGCCGGCCACGGTGAGGCCGACGCCGAGCGCGCCGGTGGCCAGGACCCCGGCGAAGAGACCGCGCCTGCGCGTGACGAGGGCCGTGGTACGCCGCGCCGTCGCGCCGAAGTCGGACGACCGGTCCGGGGGCCGTGGCGCCGCCCCGCCCCGGGCCCGGTTCGCCGCGGGATCCTCGGGCCCCGGCGACGGCGCCTTTCCGTCGGGGTTCCTCATGCCGCCTCGGCCTCGGTCAGTTGCGACAGCACGATCTCCCGGTACGTGTCGTTGCCCCGCAGGAGTTCGGGGTGGGTGCCGGCGCCGACGATCCGGCCCGCGTCGAGGACGACGATGCGGTCCGCGTCGCGGATCGTCCCCACCCGCTGAGCCACGACGATGACGGCTGCTTCGGCGGTCTCCGCGGCCAACGCCGCGCGGAGCCGCGCGTCTGTCGCGTAGTCCAGGGCGGAGAAGGAGTCGTCGAACAGGTACACGTCCGGTCGGCCGACCAAGGCCCGCGCGACTGCCAGGCGTTGCCGTTGTCCGCCGGAGACGTTCGTGCCGCCTTGGTCGATGCGTGCGTCCAGGCCGTCGGCCAGCGCTTCGACGAAGTCGCGGGCCTGGGCGGTCTCCAGGGCCCGCCACAGGTCCTCGTCGGTGGCGTCGGGGGCGCCGTAGCGCAGGTTCGAGGCGATGGTGCCGGAGAAGAGGTACGGGCGCTGCGGGACGTACCCGACGGTTCGGCTCAGCAGTCCCGGGTCGAGGTCGCGTACGTCGACTCCGCCGACGAGGACCGTGCCCGCGGTGGCGTCGGACAGCCGGGGGATCAGGCTGAGCAGCGTGCTCTTCCCGCTGCCGGTGCCGCCGATGACCGCGGTGGTCTGGCCCGGGCCGGCGGACAGGGTGATGCCGTCCAGGACACCGGTTTCCGCGCCCGGGTAGTGGAAGCCCACGCCGCGCATCTCCACGTGGCCGCGCCGGGCGAGGCCGCGCACGGGGCGGGCCGGGGGAGCCACCGAGCTTTCGGTGTCGAGGACTTCGACGATGCGGCCCGCGCACACCTCGGCGCGGGGGATCCACAGCAGCATGTACGTCGCCATGACCGCGGCCATGAGCAGTTGCAGCAGGTAGCTGATGAAGGCGGTCAGCGCGCCGATGGTCATGTCGCCGGAGTCGACGCGCTTGGCGCCGAACCACAGGACGGCCGCGCTCGCGACGTTCACGATGGTCATGACGGCCGGGAACATCAGGGCCATCAGCCGGCCGACGCGTACCGAGACGTCGGTGAGTTCGGTGTTGGCGGCGGCGAAGCGGCGGCTCTCGTGGTCCTCCTTGACGAACGCGCGGATGACACGAAGTCCGGTGATCTGCTCGCGCATGACGCGGTTGACGGAGTCGATGCTGCGCTGCATGGCGTTCGAAAGCGGAGCGAGGCCGCGCAGGATCGCCCCGATGGCGATGCCGAGCACCGGTGCGAGGACGACGAGCGCGAGGGACAGCGGCGCGTCCTGCTCGACGGCCAGGACGATCCCGCCGACACACATGATGGGTGCCGACACCATCAGGGTCAGGGTGAGGAGCACCAGCATCTGGACCTGCTGGACGTCGTTCGTGGTGCGGGTGATCAGCGACGGCGCCCCGAACCGTGCCATCTCGCGTACCGAGAACGCCTGGACCCTGGCGAACACCGAACGCCGCAGGTCGCGACCGAGTGCCATCGCGACGCGCGCCCCGATCCGGACGGCAAGGTAGGAGCAGACCAACTGCACAAGCGCCACGGCGACCATGACCGTGCCGACGCGGACGATGTAGCCGTGGTCCCCGTGGGCGATGCCGGTGTCGATGATGTCGGCGTTGAGGTTGGGCAGGTAGAGCGTCGCCGCGGTCTGCGCCAACTGGAGCACGGCAATCACCGCCACGGAGCGGCGGTAGGGCGCGAGGTGGGCCCGGACGAGGCGGATCAGCACGCAGCCCTCTCATGGCAGTTCGGACCTGCCCGCGGCAGGGAGTTGGAGTGGACGGGCCGCGGAGTTGTGCCCCGTGGCCCCCCACCTGGCAGTGATCGGCCCGAGCGACCCGATGCGTGGTAGCGCGCGCTACCTGAGCGCAGATTACCCACGCCCGTCAGTCTGCGCAACCATCAGGGCGGCGTCGCCAGGGAAGGTGGGGAGCTCGGAGCCTTGTGTCGCCTGCCTCGTCTCGGTGGCGGGGCGCGCTAGGCCCGGAAAAATAGTGGATCGCGTACGCGAAATGGCCGGCGGTTGCCGACTGGCGTCAGGGCCTGGGGGAAGTCAGGGCCTGGCGCCTCGCCGCGATGCGGCAACCCGGCTCAGTGGAGGTGGTCCACGCTGGACCTGGTAACCCGAACTCGGCTGATGCCGCAGCCGTGAGGGCGGCGAAGCCCTCGAAGAGGCCACCGTAGAAGCCGAGTTCCGCGGCCGCCGCTGACCGGCGCAACGAGGGCCGGTCCGGATGGACGAATGTGCTTGCGTTCGACGTCGCGCACTGAGGAGAGTTCGTTTCCGGCGACGTCCACCGGGGGCGATGTCACGGGAGAGGGGCGGGCAGATGTGCGTGCTGGACGCGGCGGCCAAAGAGGCCGCTGTCGCTCGGTTCCGTCGCAAGTATCCGAAGGCGGGGCAAGCCTTCCACGACCATCCCGCACTGCTGGGCTGCGCCGTCGTCGCGTGGTCGCAGATTCCCGGGTGTACTGCCGACATTCCGGCCCTGTTCCAAGGAGTGTTCGATCAGGCGCCCGGACGGGCTGATTAGCCGTGGCGACCGCGAATGTCTGCTGAACGCTGCCGTGCGGCGGTGAATGTCCGGTTTGCCGATGTGGGACCTGTCTCGGGTTTCGCGGAGGCGCGCGTCAGGTGAGCGGTCATCGTCGCCGGGGTTTGCGGTTTGTGGGTAGTGCCGTGGGGAGGTGTGGAATATACAATATGCAGGCTGGTGCGAGGGTGGCGGACGCGGGGCAACGGTCGGGAGGACATGTGTCGGTGACGGTGAACCAGAAGGTCGAGCGGCTCTGAGTGTCACCGGAGGTTCCCCGGCGGCCGGACGGAGACCAAGGAGCACCACGATGACCACGACGGCTGCGGACGTCCTCGTCCCGGTGGACGAGGAGCGACACCGGGCCGCGGCAGCCGAGTTCCTGCCGCGCATGACCGTCCTCATCGGGGCGGAGGAGCACGAGCACGGCTCGGGCGGGGAGTTCGAGCACGTCAACGCCGCCACCGGGCGCGTCCAGGCACGCGTGCCTCTCGCCGGTGCCGGCGAGGTCGACCGTGCGGTGGAGGCCGCGCGCGCCGCGTCCGCGGTGTGGCGCGGATGGCGGCCGGACGAACGGCGCAACGTGCTGCTGCGCCTGGCCGGGCTGATTCGCCGTCAGACGGAGTCCATCGCACAGGTGTTGACCCTGGAGTGCGGCTCGCCGATCACCGGGTCACGGGCCATGCCCGGCCGGGCCGCCGACTACCTGGAGTACTACGCGGGGCTGGCCGACAAGTTGGAGGGGCGGGTCGTGCCGATCTTCCCCGAGAAGGCGTTCGACTACACACTGCCGGAGCCGTACGGTGTCATCGGAGTGATCTCCACGTGGAACGGCGGCATTTCGTCGGTCGCCCGCAAGGCCGGTGCCGCCCTCGCGGCCGGCAACACCGTCGTGGTCAAGCCGATGGAACTCGCCCCGTTCAGCTCGCTGATCTTCGGCAGGCTCGCGCTGGAAGCAGGGTTCCCCGAAGGCGTCGTCAACGTCGTCCCGGGCGCAGTCGCGGCCGGGGAGGCCCTGGTCGCGCATCCCGGGGTGGACAAGCTGAGCTTCACCGGCGGCATCGACGCGGCCCGCGCGATCCTGGTCGGCGCCGCCCGCAACATCACCCCGGTCGTGCTGGAACTCGGCGGCAAGTCGGGGAACTTGGTCTTCCCGGATGCCGACCTCGACGCGGCGGGCCTCTTCGCGGGCGGGGTCTGCATGCGCAACAGCGGGCAGGGCTGCGTCATGCCGACGCGGCTCCTGGTCCACGAGGATGTCCACGACGAGGTCCTGGAGCGGGCCGTACGCGCGATCGGCGCGATGCCGCTGGGCGATCCGCTCGACCCCCGCACCCAGATCGGCCCGGTGGTCAGCCGCCCGCACGCCGAACGCATCCTCCGCCTCATCCGGGAGGCCGACGAGGAGGAGGCCGGCCGCCGAATCCTCGGGGGAGGGCGCGTAGGCGATAAGGGCCTGCGCGGCGGGCACTTCGTGGAGCCGACGGTGTTCGACGGCGTCGACCCGCGGTCGGCCATCGCGCGGACCGAGGTCTTCGGGCCCGTCCTGACGGTCACCGCATTCCGCGACGAGGCGGAGGCCGTCGCCCTCGCCAACGACACCCCCTACGGCCTCGCGGGGTATGTCCACACCCGTGACCTGCAACGGGCCCATCGCGTGGCCGCCGCTCTCGATGCCGGGTACGTGTCGGTGAACGGCTTCGCCGCACTGCCCGCCGCCGCCCCCTTCGGGGGATTCCGCGACAGCGGCTACGGCAAGGAAGGCGGCCGGGAGGGCATCGCCGAGTTCCTGCGCTCGAAGAACGTGTACGTCCCGATCGGCTGAGTCGTCGACGTGCGGACGGCGACCACCGCCGCCATCAGCTTGGAGGTGCCCGTGCTCCGTCCCGACCAGGACCCATCGACCGCGGAGCGGAAGGCCGATCCGGTCGGGCTCGTCGACCGCGTCGAGCTGGCCCCCAACGCGCTGCGCCGTTGGGCGCGGGACACGCCGGAGTCGGTCTTCCTCGAACACCGCGACGGCCGCCGGATCACCTATCGCGACGCCGAGGCGGACGTACTGTCGTGGGCGGCCGCCCTGCACCGGGCCGGGGTCACACCCGGGGAGCACATCGCGTACCTGCTCTCCGACCCGCTCGACGCGGCACGCGTGTGGCTCGCCTGCGGGATCGGCGGCCATGTGTGCGTACCCGTCAACACCGCCTACTTCGGGCGCATGCTCGCGCACATCCTCGGCGATTCCGACAGCGTCGCCGTCGTCGTGTCCGGGGACCTCGCCGACCGGGTTCTGGCCCTCCTCCCGGAACTGCCCAAGATGCGCCTGGTGGTGGTGACCGACGGGGAGGCACCGGCTCTCGAGGGGTACGCGGCGTACGTGCGCACCGCCGCCTCCCTGTTCGCGGACGTCGACGAAATCCCCGACTTCCACGGCCCGGAACCGTACGAACTCGCGTCCGTCATCTACACGTCGGGGACCACCGGACCGTCCAAGGGAGTCCTGACGCCATGGGCCGCGATGGCGGGGCACTGGGGCTGGGTGCCCGAGGACACCGTGGTGTGCGGTGAAGGGTTGTTCGCCCCCGTGCCGCTCTTCCACGTCTCGGGGCTCGGCGCATTGCAGTACGCCACCGCGCGCGGCGCCCGCTTCGTCACCCGGGACCGCTTCAGCGGCACCGACTTCTGGGCGGACGTCCGGGCCACCGGCTCCGTCGCCGCCGGGATCGCCGGGCCGATGACGGCGATCCTGGCCGCGCGGCCACCGTCCCCGGACGACGCCGAGAACCCGCTGCAGAGCCTGATCCTCGGGCCGATGATCCCGGAGATGGAGGCCTTCGAGAAGCGCTTCGGAGTACGGGTGGCCACCTGCTACGGGATGAGCGAGGTGCCTGCGGTGATCGCCACCGGCTGGGACCACGGCCCTTGGCAGACCAGTGGGAAGGTCCGCCCCGGGCCGCTGGGAGCCGAGGCGCGCGTCGTCGACGCGAACGATCTGCCCCTGCCCTGCGGCGAGACAGGGGAACTGGTGGTGCGCACGGCGGCGCCGTGGACCCTCAACGCCGGGTACCACAACAACCCCGAGGCCACGGCCGCGGCGTGGCGCAACGGGTGGTTCCACACCGGGGACGCCTTCCGGCAGGACGAGGAGGGCCGCTTCTACTTCGTGGACCGCATGAAGGACGCCATCCGGCGCCGCGGCGAGAACATCTCGTCGTTCGAGGTGGAGAACTTCGTCCTGGAGCACCCGTCGGTCGCCGAATGCGCCGCGTTCGCCGTCCCGGCCGCCCTGGGCGGCGACGAGGTGATGGTCGCCGTCGTACCCGATGACGAGGGCGCCGTGGACCCGGCGGCGCTGGTGGAGTTCCTGACCGACCGCATGCCTGGCTACATGGTGCCGCGGTACGTCGACGTCGTCGCCGAATTGCCGCGCAACACCACGTCGCTGCGGCTGCAAAAGCACGTACTACGTGACCGGGGGGTCGGTGCGGCCACCTGGGACCGCGAGGCGGCGAGACACATGTGACGTCTCGCCGACCGTCGCGGGCCGGTCCCCGAGCACCCGAGCACCCGAGCACCTGAGCACTCGTGAGCCAAAGGAGCACCGCATGCCGGATCCCCTGGTCGAAGCGGACGGACCGATACCGGTGGACGCCGGCCAACTGCGCAAGGTGCTCGCCGGAATCCTCGAGGCACTCGGCACCGGCACCGCCGACGCCGCAACCGTGGCCGAACTGCTCGTCGAGGCCGACCTGCGTGGCGTGGACTCGCACGGCACGCACCTGATGGGCCTGTACGTCTCCCGCCTCCGCGCCGGACACATCAACCCCACCGCGCGCCCCCGGATCCTCGACGACCAAGGGTCGACGCTGCTCCTGGACGGCGGTCTGGGATTCGGGCAGATCGCCGGACTCGAGGCCGCGCGCCTGCTGATCGAGCGCTCTGCGGAACACGGTGTCGCCGTCGTCGCCGTCCGCGAGAGCACCCACCTGGGCGCCCTGGCCGCGTACACGGAACGCGTCGCCCGCGCTGGCCGGATCTGCCTCTGCTTCCAGAACGGTCCGACCATAGTCCCGCCGTACGGCGGGATCACCCAGATGTTCTCGACCAACCCGCTCTCGTACGCCGTGCCCGCCGGGGAGGAACCGCCGGTCGTGTACGACGTGGCGACCACCGCGGTCGCGGGCAACAAGCTGCTGCTGGCGAAGAAGCGGGGTGACACGCGGATTCCCGACGGATGGGCCAATGACGTGCGGGGCGTCCCCACCACCGACCCCGAGGCCGCGTCGGTCCACCACCTCCAGTGGTTCGGCGGACACAAGGGCTACGGCCTGGCATTGCTGGTCGAGTTGCTCGGCGGGGTGCTGGCCGGAAGCAGCTTCGGGCGGACCGAGCACACGGCGTCCCCCGCGCACGGCCGAGACCGGGTCGCCAAGGGGTTCGTCTTCATCGCCGTCGACCCGGCGCGCTTCATGCCGCTGCCCGAGTTCACCGCCCGGGTGGACACTCTCGTCCGCGACCTCCGCTCCGGCGAGACCGCCGAGGGTGTCGACCGCATCCTGGTACCGGGCCAGTTGGAGCACGAGCGCCGCCGCGTACGGGAGGAGTCCGGCATCCCCCTGCCGGCCGCGCTGCGCGCGGAGACCAACGCCCACGCCGCCGAGCTCGGCGTCCCCGGTCTCGACTGAGGCCCCGGGACGCCGACCCCTCGGTGACCGGCGGATGTCGGCTCTGGCGCGCCGCCACGACCGGGCAGGCCCCCCGCGTGGCGCAACCGGGCGCGGGCCGGTATCGACGGAGAGGCTTTTGGCGGGATTGCCGGGCATGGGCGGCGGGATTTCGGATAGCGGCGGGTCATGCCAGACGTACCAAGGAGAGGCGAGGAGCCGCGCCCCGGCCCGGACCCGGAAGTGGAGCGCGAGGCCCCGGACGAGCCTTCGGAACTTCCGAAGCGGTCGTGGTGGCGCGTGCTCAAGCGCACCGTGGCCGAGTTCAAGGAAGACGAACTGTCGGACCGCGCCGCCGCGTTGACGTACTACGGAGTGTTGTCGCTGTTCCCCGCACTGCTGGTGCTCGTGTCGTTGCTGGGCATCGCGGGGGAGTCGGCGACCCGGGAGATCCTGGACAACGTTGATCAGCTCGCCCCCGGCGCGGCGCGCGACGTGATCACCAATGCCGTGCGCGAACTGCAGGCGGGTGCCGGGGTCGGCTCGGTGCTGGCGGTCGTCGGCCTGGTGATGGCGTTGTGGTCCGCGTCCGGGTACGTGGCGGCTTTCATCCGGGCTTCCAATGTCGTCTACGACGTCGCCGAGGGGCGTCCGGTGTGGAAGCTGACCCCGTTGCGCATCGCGGTCACCGTCGTGTTGATGGTGCTGGCCTGTGTCAGCGCGTTGATGGTCGTGTTCACCGGCGGCATCGCGCGCCAGGCCGGTGAGGCCCTTGGTGTGGGCGGGACGGCCGTCACGGTGTGGGACATCGCCAAGTGGCCCGTCCTCGTGGTGCTCGTGGTCGTGATGATCGCGATCCTGTACTGGGCGGCACCGAACGCGAAGGGCCGGGGATTCCGCTGGGTGACCCCGGGAAGCTTCCTCGCCCTGGTCATCTGGCTGCTGGCGTCCGGTGGCTTCGCGTTGTACGTCGCGAACTTCGCCACCTACAACAAGACGTACGGCACGTTCGCCGGGGTAATCGTCTTCTTGGTGTGGTTGTGGGTGACCAACCTGGCGATCCTCCTCGGCCTGGAGTTCGACGCCGAGTTGTCCCGGCAGCGGGCCATCGCAGGAGGTCACCCGCCCGGCGACGAACCGTACGTCGAGCCGCGCGACACCCGTACCTGGTCCGCCGAAGAACGCCGGCACGCCCAGGATCCCCCCGGGTGAGACCCGGCCCCCGTCCGCGCCGTCCGCCGTCTCCGACCCGACCACTCGACGGGAGTTCCCTCCATGAACCGCCCCACCCCACCCGGTTCCGCGCCTGACGCGGAGCCCCGCAGCCCGGCCGAGACGTCGCCCGCCGACGCTTCCGTGGGCCAGTTGGTCAGCGATGCGTCGGCGCAGCTGTCGCAGTTGGTGCGCGACGAAATGCGGCTGGCCCAGGCCGAGATGACCGAGAAGGGCAAGCGGTTCGGAATCGGCGGCGGTCTGCTCGGCGGCGCCGGGACCCTTGGCTTCATCACGGCTCAGGCGCTTGTCGTGACCGTGATCGCCGCGCTGGCGACCGCGTTGCCGGTGTGGGCCGCGGCGCTCGTCACCACGGTCGTCCTGCTCGGCGTCACCGCTGTGCTCGCGCTTGCGGGCAAGCGCAGCATCGCCCGCGCCGTGCCGCCGGTACCCGAACAGGCCATCGAGGGCGTAAAGACCGATGTGGCCCAGATCAAGGAGCACGCACACCGATGACCCAGGACCCCAGCTCCCAGGACCCGCGCCACCAGGACGCACCCTCCCCCGAGGAACTGCGCGAGCGCATCGAGGGAACCCGCGAACAACTCGGCGCCACGGTGGAGGCACTTGCCGCCAAGGCAGACGTCAAGGCGCGAGCCAAGGACACAACCGCGGCCGCCAAGCGGCAGGTGCGCGAGAAGTCCTCCGACGCCGCGGCCGCCGTCAAGGACACCGCCGACCATGCGATGCACGCCATCCGGGACAAGACACCCGACCCGGTTCTCGACGCGGCTACGCGCCTCGGTCACCAAGTGACCGACACCGCCTCGACGGTCGCCGACTCGGTCAAGGAAAGCACCCCGCCGCCGGTCGCCGACAAAGCCCGCCAGGCCGCGGGCGCCGCACGCGACCGTCGCGTGCAAGCCGCCGTGGTCACAGCAGTGATCGTCGCGGCGGTGGTGTACCGGACGGCGCGCGCACGGCGCTGAGCACCCGCGGGAGGCCGGACGCCGGGCCGCGTCGGAAGGCGGGCCGCTCCACCGGACGGCGCCGCCGCGCCCGCACCGCGCATCGGTGCGGGTCGGTGCGGGTACCCGGTGGCGGTTGCAGGATCGCGTAAACGCAGTGTGTAAACGCAGTGCGGAGAACGAGCAGTGCGGAGGAAGACCGGTGCCCTTTGAGCAATTCGCGGATGTGCTGGACTACCCCATGCTGGTGGTGACCGCGGTGCATCCCGGCACCGGTGAGCGGTCCGGGTGCCTGGTGGGTTTCGCGTCGCAGTGCAGCCTCGACCCGGCCCGGTTCCTGGTCTGCCTGTCGGTCGTCAACCACACGCACCGGATCGCGGTCGCCTCGCCTGTGCTGGCCGTCCACGCCCTGGAGGCCGGGCAGAGCGATCTTGCGGCGCTGTTCGGGGAACAGACCGGTGACCACATCGACAAGTTCGACCGCTGCCGCTGGGAACCCGGCCCGGCGGACGTGCCGCTGCTGACGGACTGCCGGGTGCGCTTCGCCGGGACCGTCGTGGAAAGACTGGACAACCTGGGCGACCACACCGGGTTCGTTCTCGCCCCGACCGACGCCGATCCCGCCCCTGACACGGACGACGGAAGCGCGTCACGCGACCGCTCGCCGCTGATGTTCTCGGACGTCCGGAACCTGCACCCGGGCCACCCCGCCTGAGCCTGCCTCCCGACTGCTGACGCCTGTGCCTCCTGCGGACCGGTACGTCGCGCTCGAACTAGTGCTGTGGCCGGGAAGGTTTGCCGGTTCTCGTCGTTCAGTGCGGTGCATCGCAAGGCGCGGGCCCGAAGCTCGTACTCGGTCGTACTCGCGAGGGTCCGCAACGCCGCGAGGCGCCGTGCTGGGCGGCGAGAACCGGTGAACCTTTCCGGTCACAGCACTAGGCACTTGGCGGAGTTCGGCGTGTGCGGTGGCTGGTGTCGCACCAGGGCCAGCGACGGCTGCGGCGACAGGCGCAGACGGCGACGACCACACGGTCCGACCGGGCCACGCCACCGTCCGGAAGGGGGACCTCTATCGGGCCCTCCACCAGCAGGGGCCCGCCGGGGACCACCTCCACCCGCCGGGCGGCCGCGGCGCCGGGACCCGGGGGCGCGGAGAGCGCGGGCACGGAACCCGAAGGTGTCCCGACAGGGGGGTCGGCGTCATTTGTCGGCACGGATGACCACCAGTTCCTCTTCGCGGCAGCCCGGTTCGATGAGCCCGACCGCTTCCAGGTAGGGGGCGCGTTCGGTGAGTACCGGTCCGAACGGCTCCATGCTGCGCGCCACGACCCGGGCCCGCAGCCCTGCCGCGGTGAACATCCGCACGGTCGTGTCCACTCCGCACAGCGCCGAGTGCACCACCAGCGCGGTGGCGCCCGGGCGCAGGATGTGCGGGAGTTCCGTGCAGAGACGGTCCAGCACGGCCCTTCCGTCGGTGCCCGCGTCCCAGGACCGTGCTCGGCCGTGCCGGGGGACCTGGGCGTGGGGGGAGGGGACGTACGGCGGGTTGGCGAGCACCACGTCGAATTGCTGCCCGGCCACGGCGGTGAACAGGTCGCTGCGGCGGACCCGGAGGCGCCTGCGGAACCGGAGGCTGTTGGCACGAGCCGCCCAGACCGCGGAACGGGCTATGTCGAGCGCGGTGACCCTGCAACGGCGATTTGTGGCCTCCGCGACCGCCAGGGCGACCGCGCCGGTCCCGGTCCCCACGTCCAGGACGTCGGTGGCCTGGTGGAGGTCGTGTTGGTCGCGGTATGCGTCCAGCAGGAGCCACGTGTCGGCCTGGGGCCGGTACGTCCCCGGCATGCGCAGCAGATTCATGATCGGCGGCTGCCCGACGGCGATCAACGCAAACGGGACCGATTCCCTCGCGCGGTTCCGCGCCGCCCGCTGCGCCTCGCCTGCTCTGCCCGCGCCTCGCCCGCCCCACGCCGGGAGGGCGGCGGCTCGACGGGCCCGGGGCGCGGACCGCCGGGTTGCGCGTGTTCGGCAAGATCGCGGGTAGCTGCCGCTCATGCATCGTGTGCGTGTTGTGCCGTTCCGCGGTGGCCGTCGGCCGCCGGGCCGTTTGCCTCGGTCCCGAAGCAGGTCTCTGTGCCGGTCCCGCTGCCGATCCCCGTACCGGGGGTTGCCCTGCGGCGTCGGTCGAGTCCGGGAGGGGCGGCCGTGAGCGGGTCCGCCGTGGTGCCGTGGGGCGCCACGCTCGGGGTCGAGGAGGAATTCCTCACCGCCGACCCCAACACCGGGATGCCGGTGCCCGCTGCGGCGGCGGTCCTCGGCGGGGTTCCGGCCGGCGCGGCGGCCGCGGAGTTGAAGCCCGAGTTGCTCGCCTGCCAGGTCGAGGCGGCCACCGGCGTGTGCCGCACGCTGTGCGACGTCCGCGGTCAGGTGACGCAGGCCCGTGCGGCGTTGGCGGCGTCCGCGCACGCGCAGGGCGTCGCCGTGATGTCCGTCGGGTTCGCGCCCGTCATGGCCGACGGGCCGCTGCCCCTCACGCCCGGCGAACGCTACCTGGCGATCGAGCGCCTCTACCGCGGTGTCGTCGACGACTACGCCGCGTGCGGACTCCACGTCCACGTCGGCGTGGCCGACCGCGAGACGGCGGTCGCGGTGGTCAATCACTTGCGGCCATGGCTGGCGACGTTGCAGGTGCTGACCGGCAATTCCGCCTTCTGCCGCGGCCGGGACACCGGGTTCGCAAGCTGGCGAACTGTCGTCCAGAGCCGCTTCCCCGGGTTCGGCGCACCGCCCTGGTGCGCGGACGCAGCCGCCTACGACCAGGCGATGGGCCGGCAGGCCGCGTTCGGGACCACCGTGGACCCGCAGATGACGTTCTGGTCCGCACGCCCGTCCGAGCACGCTCCCACCGTCGAGGTACGCGCCGCCGACGCCGTGCCTACCGCGGACGAGGCGGTGCTGCACGCCGCCTTGGTGCGTGCGCTGGTGGTGCGAGCCCGCATGGACCTGGACGCGGGCCGGCAGGCCGCCCCGGTGGACGACGCGGTCATCGCCGCGGCCATGTGGTCCGCCGCGCGCCACGGACTGCGGGGGCCCGCCGTCGACCCGGCTCGCGAGCGGCAGATGCCGGCCGCTGTCATGGTCCACGCACTGCTGGCCCATGTCCGCGACGCACTCGACGAGTTCGGCGACCGCGACGAGGTCCACCGCCTCGTGTCGCACGTACTGGAGCGCGGCACGGGAGCGGAACGGCAGCGCGCGGCGGCTGCTTCCGGCGGAATCGCCGCCGTCTGCGAACTGGCCGGCCTCCCCCAATCGACCTGTGCGGACCCGTTGCCGGAGGCGTCGTGACCGATCCCCGTTTGCCGCGCCCCCGCGGCGCCGTCTCGCAGACTCTGCTGGACACGCTGCGGCGGCCCGCGGGCAGCGCCGTCGCCCCGCCTCCCGCTTCGTTCGACCCATGGTCCGACGACGCCCAACTCGCCCTATACGCCTGTTACGAACTGCACTACCGCGGCTTCGCCGACGTCGACCCGGCCTGGGAATGGGACCCCGGCCTGATCCGCGTACGCGCCGCTCTCGAGGAGGCCTTCCTCGACGTCCTCCGCGCCGGAACCGGCGCGGACGAGGACGCGGAGGCAGTCCTCGCACCGCTGTTGACGGAGCCGGACGAGGGGTCGGGGATCTCCCACCACCTCCTCCGCGACGGCGACCTCGACCAGTTCCGCGAGTACGTGATCCACCGCTCCGTCTACCACCTCAAGGAAGCCGACCCGCATGCCTTGCTGATCCCCCGGTTGACCGGACGCGCCAAAGCGGCCGTGGTCACCGTCGAATTCGACGAATTCGGGGGAGGCCGCGCCGAGCGCATGCACGCCACTCTGTTCGCGGATCTCATGCGGGGGCTTGGTCTGGACGACGGCTACGGCCACTACCTCGACAGGGTTCCCGCGGCGATGCTCGCCGTGGTCAACCTGATGTCGACGTTCGGCTGGCACCGCGGCCGTCGCGGCATGATGGTCGGCCACTTCGCCGCCGCGGAGATCAGCACCCCGCCGAGCGCGGCACGGCTGGCCCGGGCACTGGACCGGCTCGGCGTGGCGGACCCGGCATGCGCGCTCTTCTACACCGAGCACGTCGAGGCCGACGCCGTACACGAACAACTCATGCGCCGGGAGGTCGTCGCGACAATGCTCGCCGAAGAGCCTGCGCTCGAACCTGACATCGTCTTCGGCGTCCAGGCGACGGAACTGGTCGAGGAACGCTTCGCCGAGCACGTCATGACCGCCTGGAACAACGGCCGAAGCTCGCTCTTGCCGCCCTTCGCTTGATCCGTCGCCCAGGCTGACGGCCACACGCCGTCGGCGGCGCCGAAGACCGGGCAATCGGGGTGGGGCATGCGGGCCGGGCGGCGGCGCCGTCAGGCGAGCGGCGTCTCGTCCAGCGCCTGCGCGAGGTCGCCCGGGGTGTCGTAGAGGGCGACCGCGCCGGCCCTCGTGAGCTCGTCGTCCCCGAAGCCGCCGGAACGCACGACGATCGCCGGCATCCCGGCCCGTTTCGCCGCCTCGACGTCCCACACCGAGTCGCCGACCACCACGCTCGACGCGTCGGCCGGCTCGCCCAGCTTTTTCAGCGCCACCTTCAGCAGGTCCGGCGCCGGCTTGGAGGCCTCGACGTCGGCGCTCGTGGTCCAGTCGTCGACGATGCCGCGCGCATCCAGCTTGTCCAGAAAGGCGTCCACGTGGCGCTGCTGACCGGAGCTGGCCAGCACCAGCCGGTGGCCGCGCTCCTTGACGGCCAGGAGGAGTTCGCGGGCGCCGGGCAACGGCGCCATCTCCTCCAGCAGCGCGTCGACCTCCTTGCCCTGCCGCTCCCGGGCCCGGTCACCCACCCGGCGCTCCAACTCCTCGCCGCCGAGAGCCGTGAGCAGCTGGTCCCCGCCCATCCCGATGAGCCGGTGCAGCCGCCACACCGGGTAGGTCTCGCCCACCGAGCGCAGCGCCCGGTACCAGGCGAGCGCATGCTGATAGTTGGAGTCGATGAGCGTCCCGTCGATGTCGAGGACGGCAATGGCGGAGTCGGTCATCGTCGGCGGGTACCCGCGCACCGGGCGCGCAACCGTACAACCCGGTCGGCGTACGTGCGGGCGGCGCCCGGCGTACGGCCCACGACGATCCGGACGTGCGCCGTTCTTGCGGCTCCGGCGACAGTCGGGGGCGCTAACGTCCGGCCATGACTTCTCTGGACGAACCCCAGGCCATTGCCGTGCGTCGCAAGCCGTTGTCGGTCGCGCTCGTCGGCCGACTCGTCGAATTGGCCCGTGCCGACTGGGACACGGACACCGTCTCGCGGTTCCTGGACGAGCGCGGCCGGCGCACCGGGCTCGTCCCGGGAGCGCGGCTGACCGACACCGGACACCCTCTGAAGTCGTTGGACCCCGACCTGGCGGCCGCCGAGCATCCCGGGTTCCTGCTGGAGTTCGCCTACCACCACCCTGACGCCGACGACGACTACAGCGAGGACTTGCTCGGTGCCCAGTTCCCCTGGCCCGACTGGGCGGCAACCCCCGCGGGCGAAGGCGGCGCGTCCGCCTTCGCCGCGGCATGGGCCGACGCCGAAGCGATGCTCGCCGCGACGCTGGGCGCGCCCGAGGTGCGGTTCACGCACGACACCGGGCCGGACGGGTGGAGTTTCGCCGCGTGGCGGGTCGCAGACCGCGCGCTCGTCCTGGCCCAGGGCGAGGAGTTCGGCACGTACGGCGAGTTGGAGATGGCCGCGGTCTGGCTCGTACCGCACCGAGCGTCCACGCCGTTCCCCGGCGCGGCCGACTTCTACGACTGGCTTGTCAGCTCCTCCACCGACAGGCCTGCCGACGACGCTTGAGCGTGTGGTCGGCCTGTTCACCCGGCCCGGTCGCGAGCGGCCCGGGCCTATGGCCGAACATTGCCACATGTCGCTCAGTTCATACGAGGTCGATCTGTTCGAGAGCTCCCGGGGCCGGTTGGAGGCCATCGCCTACCGGCTCCTCGGGTCGGCGGGCGATGCCGAGGACGCGGTGCAGGACACCTTCCTGCGCTGGCACGCCGCGGACCGGTCGCAGATCGAGACCCCTGTGGCATGGCTGACGAAGGTGCTCACCAACTTGTGCCTCAACCAGCTCACCTCGGCGCGCGCCCGGCGTGAGACCTACGTCGGCCAGTGGCTCCCCGAGCCGGTCCTTGCCGGCGACCCGATGCTGGGTCCGGCCGACACCTTCGAGCAGCGTGAATCCGTCTCCATCGCGATCCTGACCCTCATGGAGCGCCTGTCGCCCAACGAGCGCGTGGTGTACGTGCTGCGCGAGGCGTTCGGGTACACGCATCGGGAGATCGCCGAGATGCTCGACCTCACCGAGGCGAACTGCCAGCAGATCTACCGGCGCGCCCGGCTGCACGTCGGCGCCGGGCGGGCCCGTACCGAGATCGACACGGCCGCCGCGGCGCGGATCGTCGAGCAGTTCCTCGCCGCGGCCCTCAGCGGCGACACCGAGCCGTTGATCAGGCTGCTCGCCGACGACGCGGTCACCGTGCCGGACGGCGGCGGCCGGATCGCGGCCCGCAGGACTCCGGTCCACGGCGCGGTCGCCATCGCCCGCTACGTGCGCGGACTGTTCCGGCCGAACGACCACAAGCGGGCCTTCGTCGGCGTCGCCCCCGTCTTCTACGCCACCGTCGTCAACGGCGCCCCGTCCGTCCTGATCGAGGTCCGCGACCAGGTCTTCGGCGTCTTCTCCCTCGATGTGACGCCGGACGGCATCTCGGCCATCCACGTCCAGGTGAACCCCGACAAGCTGCGGCACATCACCCGCCAGTGGGCGGCCACCGGGCCGCATGCGCCGCTCGCCGTGGAGTGGTGACCCAGGTCACATTCGATTCCTGTCAGGGATCGCGCCGCTGTCCGGTTCAGGGAGCGCAAGCAACCGGAGCCGGACAGGAGCGCCAAAATGAACCGCACCAGCCGCACCAACAGCAAGCACCGCGTCCTCGTCCTCGGAGCGGGGTACGCGGGCGCCGTCACCGCCGGCCGTCTCGCCAAGCGCGTGCACCACGACGAGGTGGAGATCACTCTGGTCAACGCCGAGCCCGACTTCGTCGAACGCATCCGCATGCATCAGCTCGCCGGCGGCCAGGACCTCCCCCTGCGCCCGCTGCGGGACATCTACGCGGGCACCGGCGTGCGGGTCCGCATCGCGCGGGTCGGCTCCGTCGACGCGGACCGCAAGACCGTCGAAATCACCGACGAGAACGGCACCGAGGCCCTCGGCTACGACACCCTCGTGTACGCCCTCGGCAGCACCGCCGCCGCGAGCGAGGTCCCCGGTGTGGCCGAGTACGCCCACAACGTCGCCGGCAGGCAGGGCGCACTGCGCCTGCGGGCGCGGCTGGCGGAACTGGCCGCGTCGGCCGATCCGGCCGATCCGGCCGATCCGGCCGAACGGGCTCCGGGGGCGAGCGTGCTGATCGTGGGCGGCGGCCTGACCGGTATCGAGGCGGCCGCCGAGATCGCCGAGGCGTACCCGAACCTGCGCGTCGGCATCGCCACCCGAGGCGGCCTCGGAGACTGGCTCGGCGAGAAGGCCCGGCACCACCTGCGCGGTGCGTTCGCCCGGTTCGGCATCACGGTCCACGAGGACACCGACGTCACCGCTGTCGAGGCGGACCGCGTCCGGACCGGCGCCGGAGGGGAGATCCCGGCCCAGGTCACGGTGTGGGCCAACGGTTTCGCCGTACACCCGATCGCGGCCGCCAGCGCCTTGGAGGTCTCCGACACCGGCCGGATCGTCGTCGACGCGACGCTGCGCTCGGTCTCCCACCCGGACGTCTACGCGGTGGGCGACGCCGCGTACGCGATCGGCGCGGGCGGCAAGCCGCTGCGCATGTCCTGCGCCGCGGCGAACCCGATGGCCTGGCTCGCCGCCGACGGACTCGCCGCCCGCCTGACCGGGCGCAAGGCCCCGGAGACCGAGATCGGCTACAAGTTCCAGTGCATCAGCCTCGGCCGCCGTGACGGGATCGTCCAGCACGTCACCCGCGACGACCGGGCCAAGCCCAAGGCGATGACCGGACGAAACGCCGCCCGCGTCAAGGAAATGATCTGCTCCGCCACCACCTGGAGCCTCACGCATCCGACCAACATGATGCCGTCCCGCCGCCACCGGATCGCGGTCCCGGCCCCCGCGGTTCGGCCCGAGCGCGTCACGGCGTGACCTGGCCCCGAACCACGCGGTGCACCGCGCGGCGCCGAGCCTGCCGGCGCCGCGCGACCGCCGGCCGAAGGAAGCGTCGGTTCGGGGAACCGGCAACCGGAGATCCGGATCCGGGATGTCAGCACGGCGCGGTCGTCGACGTGCTTTCCGGCAGGCGACCGTCGGTCACCGGGAGCCTGCTGCCACGATGGTGATCATGACGATTCGGAGTCTCAACGCGTTCGGGCGGTTCGCGCTGGAACTGTGTGCTCTGGCGGCTCTGGCCTGGTGGGGTGCGCACGTCGGGCCGGGACGGGTCGGCAGCGTGGCGCTGGGCATCGCGTTCCCGGCCCTCGCGGCCGTGGCCTGGGGCAACTTCGTGGCGCCGCGCGCGCCGCGATACTTGCCCCTGTCCGGCCGGGTGGCTGTCGAGGTCGCCTTCTTCGGCACCGCGGCTGGAGGGCTCGCGGCGACGGGTCACTGGCTGCTCGCGGCCGTGTACGTGGTGGTGGCAACGGCCAACACGGCGCTGCACCACGCGTGGCGACAGGACGACGAGGCCCGGAGGGCGGTGGCCGCGCGTCCGTCACGCGCGCGGTGAGATCAGGAGTCGGGAACCGACCCCCATACGCCTGCTGATCGCTGCTGCGAACGAACTGGACCAACTCCGCTCGATATTGCGCGCGGCCTGCGTGGCCCTGCGCGGCGCCGCGCGGACCCGCGCGTACGAACACCTCGCGGGCGCGAAACCCGCTTATGGCTCTTGAACCTGTGGATCAACCCGGGTAGAGATCATGGTGAAGGACGACGGCCCGCGACACCCGGTCATTCGAGCCGCCCGAAGGGGAAGCACCAGTGCCAACCGTCTTCGTCACCGGCGCCACCGGCCTCATCGGTGCCAACATCTGCCGTCGCCTGCGTGAACGCGGCGACGATGTCCGGGCGCTGGTCCGCCCGGGCAGTGAGAGCGTCCCGTTGCGCGAACTCGGCGTCGCTTTGGTGGAAGGCGACATCACCGACGGCGCGAGTGTGCTGGCCGCCGCGGACGGCGCCGAGTTCGTCGTGCACTCCGCGGCGGTGCTCGGCGGCGCGTCGCAGGATGCCGACGAGCACGCACGCGTCAACACCGGAGGGCTCGGGCACGTCCTGGACGCCGCCGAGACCATCGGCGCGCGGCGTACCGTGGCCTTGGGGACGACCACGTACTTCGACTACACCGACCGCCCGCTCAGCGAGGATTCGCCGCTGCTCGACACACCGCCGGGGGATCCCTACTCGGTGTCCAAGCGTGCCGCGTTCGTCGAGGTCATGCGCCGGGCGGCGGCAGGGCTCGACGCATGCGTGGTCATCCCCGGCGGCACGTTCGGACCGTCGCCGGTGCCGGGCCGCGCGCTGGAAGCCCCCAGCTACAACCTGCGCATCCTCATGGCCCTCAAGGGCGAGATCGACTCCACGGTGCACTTCCCGATCCCGTGGTCGTACGCCGACGACGTCGCGGCCGTCACTGTCGCCGCCCTCGACCGCGGCCAAGCGGGACAGAAGTACCTGGCCTTCGCGCATCCGGAAGACGTGTGCAGCATGGCCGAGTTCCTCAATCGCGCAGGCGAACTCGCGGGATCCGCACACCGGGTACGGGACATCACCGCCGATCTTCTCGCCGACGACCCGGAACTGCAGCGTCAGTCCGGTCCGAGCCTCGTCGCCCTCGCCAGCCGCACGTTCCCCACGCCCTACTACACCGACACCGTGACCCGGGCGCGCTTCGGACACACCCCGCTGCGGCTGGACGAGGCCCTGCGCCGCACCCTCGACTGGCTGGAGGCCACCCGACGATGAGCGACCTCGCCGACCTGCTGTGGGCCGAACGCTGCGCGCTGCGCCTGCCGAAGCTGTACGCGCGGGGCATCGACCGGCGCGACTGGCCCCTGGTCCGCTCGTGCTTCGGCGACGACGCGTTCGTCGACGGCTCCCGCGACGCGCTCGCGATCGACGCGTACCTGGAACACCTGCGCCCCGGCGTCGAGTTCTTCCCGGTCACCATGCACTTCATGGGCAACCAGCTCGCCGAGATCGACCCGGGAGCCCGGACCGGGAGGGTCGAAACGTACGCCGTCGCCTATCACTTCAAGGGCGAGCCGGCCGGCGCCGACCACCCGCAGAACCTGGTAGTCGGGGTGCGCTACCACGACGAGGTCGCGCTCGTGGACGGCGATTGGCGCATCGTGCGCCGCGCCGTCTCGGGCGACTGGCGCCAGGGCCCGTACCCCGAACTGACGTAACGGGGCCGCCTCGCCACGCTTGATCCGCTGCCCTGATCGCGGGAGCGGGCGTGCGCGCGGGCCCGCTAAGCCGGGGGAATTGCTGCCTCGATGTGGGTGAGGTGGGCGGCGAGGATCTCTTCGAACGCGGCGTGGCGGTCCGCCCCGAGAGGGCGGACTTCGCGTCCGAAGTGGGCCAGCGCGGGGAAGTGTTCGGGGTCGGCGCCGAGTACCGTGACACGGAACAGCTCCATGCCCTGTTCGTACTCTTCGGGGGTGATGGCGCTGACTCCGGCTTCGGAGGCGACCAGCGCGGCGACCAGGACCGCGAGCCGGTGGTAGTACGCCGGGACTTTCTCGTCGGGCAGCCCCGACGCGCGCAGGGCCTGCAACACCTCTTCGGCGACCAGCCGGGAACCGGCGCCGCCCGACGCGTACCGTCCCCAGATCGCGGCGAGCTGGGGCTGCCGTCCGAAGGCCTCCCGCACCCGCAGGGCCAGGGACGTGATGCGCTGCTTCCAGTCGCCCTCGGGACGGTAGCCGTCCATCGCGGCCAGGAGGATGCGGTCGGCGACCGCCCGCATTAGCTCGGTCTTGCTGCGGAAGTGCCGGTAGAGGCTGGAGGAATCGGTCCCGAGGGTCGCGGCGAGCTTGCGCACGCTGAACGACTCGGTGT
>NZ_JBSFVE010000001.1:846646-927115 GCF_053592165.1 Streptodolium elevatio | reverse complement strand
CGCCGGGGGGGCCCGCCCACCGGCCCCCCCGGCCCCCGCCCCTCCCCCCCTCACCCCCGCGCGCCCCGGCCGCCCGCGCGCCGGGCCCAGGCCCCCGCCTCGGCTACAGCGCCTCCAACTGGTCGAGGAACCACTGCTGCGGGCTCAGCGCGGTCGCGGCGGCGGCGAGGCGCTTGGTGCGTTCGGCGCGTTCCGCCCGGTCCATCGACAGTGCCTCGTGCAGCGCGTCGGTGGTGGCGCTGACGTCGAAGGGGTTGACGACGATCGAGTCGGGGCCCAACTCCTCGTACGCACCCGCCTCGCGGGAGAGCACGAGGGCGCAGCCGTCCTCGGAGACGACCGGAATCTCCTTTGCCACCAGGTTCATTCCGTCGCGGATCGGGTTGACCAGGGCGACGTCCGCAAGCCGGTAGGCGGCCAGCGAGCGCGGGAAGTCGTCGTTCACGTGCAGGATCAGCGGCTGCCACGTGTCGTCGCCGAACTCGTCGTCGATCTCCTTCGCGATGCGCTGCACCGCGGCGGTGTACTCGCGGTACTCCGGGAGGTCGTGCCGCGACGGGTACGCGAACGCGATGTGCACCACGTTGCCGATCCATTCCGGGCGCGTGCGCAGCAGGTCCCGGTACGCGAGCAGGCCGCGCACGATGTTCTTGGACAGCTCGGTCCGGTCGACGCGCACGATCACCTTGCGGTCGCCGACCGACTCGCGCAGCGCGGCCAACCGCGCCTCGACGTCGGGCCGCGAGGCGCGCTCGCGCAGGAAGTCCGCGTCGGCGCCCAGGCCGTGCACGCCGATCGCGGTGGTGCGGCCCGCGTGCGTCACGGTCATCGCCGTACGGTCCACGTGCGCGCCGAGCACCTGCTCGCAGCAGTCCAGGAAGGCCCCGGCCCAGCGACGGGTCAGGAAGGCGGCCCGGTCCGCGCCGAGCACGCCCTCCAGGACGGCTCGCGCGATGTCGTCGGGTAGCAGGCGGAAGTAGTCCGGCGGCGCCCACGGAGTGTGCGAGAAGTGGCCGATGCGCAGGTCGGGGCGAAGTCGCCGGAGTAGCAGGGGGGTCAGCGTCAGGTGGTAGTCCTGCACGATGACCTGCGCACCTTCGGCGGCCTCGTCGGCGAGGGCCTGCGCGAACGCGCCGTTGTACGCCTCGTAGGACGCCCACTCCTTGCGGAACCGCCCGTCGAACACCGGCTTGGTCGCGGTGTCGTAGAGCAGGTGGTGGATGAACCACAGCGTCGAGTTCGCTATGGCGTTGTACGCCCGGGCGAACGTGCCGGGGTCGATGTCGAGCATGTGCACGGCCAGGTCGCCGGTGTCGTGCCCCGCGAGGTCGAGGCGCCCGGAGGGGGCCTCGCGGGCCGCGGTGCGGTCGGCCTCGGACAGGGCCGCGCATACCCAGACCGCGCCGGTGCCCTGCCCCGCGGCCGACAGGCCGGAGACCAGTCCGCCGCCTCCGCGGTGGACGGACAACGACCCGTCGTCCTCGGTCCGGAAGGACACCGGACCGCGGTTGGACGCGACGAGGACCCGGGCGGCTGCGGTGTCAGAGCTCATGACTCCAACCGTAGCCACCCATCCGGTATGACAAACCCGCCGCGGTCCGGCCGCCGTGAGGTTGCCGCGATCTCGCCCCTGCTCGGAGCCTTCGGCGGAGGGGCTCCGGGGTCCGCCGGCGGCCCTCGGGGCGTGGTCTCGCGGACCCGGGATCCAGGCCTGCCCTCACCCCTGTCGTGTCCAGGCCACGGTGATCCGCATCCCGTCGAACCGCCAGCCCGCGTCCGTCCGCACCGCCGTGCAATGCGTACGGAGCCCGCTCTGCTGATGAGGCGGCTCGCCCTCGCGCCAGAAGTACACGAGCTGATTGGCGGTGGCGGTCGCGCGGTCGCCGTCGAGGTGCACGAGGACGTCGCCGTGCACGTGCTGGGTCTCCACCCCCTCGACCGGGCTCTGCCGGAGGAACGCGACGATCTCCTCGATCCCGTGCAACTCGCCGGCCCGCCCGTGCACGACGGCGTCGGCCGCGAAGACGTCGCGTGCGTCGTCGTGGGCGCGCTCGTCCAGCAGATTGGCCAGGCGGGCGAACAGATCGGTGATGTCCAGGCGGTCGGACGCAAGCAGGGCGGGCGATACGGACGAGGCCGGTGCGACGTCGGTGGACGGCATGAGATCGCTCCTTCATTGGCGTGGCCAACATTGGTTGCACCAACACTATATGAGAATGTTGGCGCTGCCAACACTCAACTAGGCTGGCGGCCATGGACGAGATCCCCCGACGCCTGACGGCGAAGCCGAGCTGGCTGATCAACCAGCTCTCCGTGCACTCCCGCCGCCTCGTGTCGGACGCCTTCGCCGCGGCCGGCGCGCGCGGGTACCACTACCGGCTCCTCGCCGCGCTGCACGAGTCCGGGCCCGCGAGCCAGGCCGAGCTGGGCCGCCGCGGCCGCGTCGACCGCAGCGACGTCGTCGCCGCGATCAACGAACTGGCCGCGCAGGGCTACGTCGAGCGCACGCCGGACCCGGACCACGGACGCCGCAACAGGATCACCCTCACCCCCGAGGGCGCCCGCCGGCTGCGGGACATGGACGACGTCCTCGACCAGGTGCAGGACGACCTGCTCGGCCCGCTGTCCGCGGGGGACCGAGAGGCCCTCACCCGCCTGCTCGGGCGCGTCCTCGCCCACCACGAACAGGGCTGACAGCCAGGCGGGTTCGTACGCCGGGCCGCTGACGGCCCGGCGAGTTCGTGCGCCCTCATCCCGCCAGTGCGGTCCGGTTGCGGTACTCCGGGATCGTGATCATCGGCGGGCGCTCGTGGGCGGCGACATCGTGACTGCTCACCCGGAACCCCTCCTCGTCCCGCTCGAACTGCGCGAACACCGTGTTCAGGCCGCCCGCCCCCTTGCGGACCCGCCCGTCCCGGTGCAAGCGCTCCAGCACCGCCTGCCAGATCTCGCCCGCCATCCGGCCGAGCCCGGCCTCGTCCTGGTGGCTGTGCCGGCGTACGCCCACATCCACCTGCGCCATCGCGTCCAGCCCCACCGATTGCAGCGAGTCCACGAGCATCGCCGTCTCGACGCCGTACCCGCACGGGAACGGCAGGCGTTCGAGCAGGCCGCGACGGACCGCGTACTCGCCGCCGAGCGGCTGCACGAACCCGGCCAGTTCCGGCCAGTACATGTTCAACAGCGGGCGCGCTACCAGTTCGGTGACCCGGCCGCCGCCGGCCGGCACGACGGTGTCGCCGATTTCCAGCGGGCGGTCGTACATCGCCTTGACCAGTTGGACCGAAGGGTCGGTCAGCAGCGGGCCGAGGATGCCCGACACGAAGTCGGCGGAGAACTCGCGCAGGTCGGCGTCCACGAAGCAGACGATGTCGCCGCTCGTGACCAGGAGCGAACGCCACAGGACCTCGCCCTTGCCGCGCAGCGCGGGGATGCGCGGCAATATGTCGTCGCGGTGCACGACTCGCGCGCCCGCCCGCGCGGCGACCTCGCCGGTGCGGTCCGTCGAGCCGGAGTCGACGACCACCAGCTCGTCGACCAGCGGATACCGGTCCATCAGCTCGGTGCGGATCGTGCGGACGATGTTGCCCACGGTCGGCTCTTCGTCCAGCGCCGGCAGGACGACGCTGACCCGGCTCGCCCGACCGGACCGCTTGGCCTCCAGGAGCCTGGGCACCGGCCAGTCCGCGGCGGCCGAGGACCGTCGTTCCAGCCAGTGGGTCACCTCGGGCAGCACTGTCGCGTTCCCCTGTCGTTGCTTGTGGTGCGCGGGACATCGTCTCGCGTGTCGGACGCCGATGATCGACCGGCACCCGGTTCGGTTACAGTCTTGGTCACGAGATACGACGATCGCACGTCGGCTCGGACAAACGCGGAGCGGCCGCACGGTGACCCCCAGGGGTGATCGGCGGCACATCGCACCGCCATAGAGCTCATCCAGAGGGGCAGAGGGAACGGCCCGTTGAAGCCCCGGCAACCATCCGATCGGTACACCCATGTGCGCTGCACGCGGGGCCCCCGGCGGACTGGTGCCAAGTCCGGCCTGCGGGGACCCCCGTGGGGAAGATGAGGAGAGAGGCCCCATCGCCATGGCTGTGATCGCACAAACCCTGACCCTCGCCCCCGGCTCGTTCGGGTCCGCCGTCGCGCTCTCCTGCCGCGAGTGCGGCGAGCGCTACGAGCTCGGCCCCAAGTTCGCGTGCGAGTTCTGTTTCGGGCCGCTGGAGGTCGCGTACGACTTCTCCGGCGGCGTGACCCGCGAGCGCATCGCGGCCGGTCCGAACAACATCTGGCGATACGCCCCGCTGCTCCCCGTGCCCGCCGACGTCGCGGAGCACCCCAACCTGAACCCCGGCTTCACCAAGCTGGTCCAGGCCCGCAACCTGGGCCGCGAGCTGGGCATCCGGGACCTGTACGTCAAGGACGACTCGGGCAACCCGACGCACTCCTTCAAGGACCGCGTCGTGGCGATCGCCGTCGAGGCGGCCCGCAACTTCGGCTTCACCACCCTTTCGTGCTCTTCGACCGGCAACCTGGCCGGCGCGGTGGCCGCCGCGGCCGCCCGCGCGGGGCTGCGGTCGTGCGTGTTCATCCCGTCCGACCTCGAGGCCGGCAAGGTGCTGACGGCCGCGGCGTACGGCGGCGACCTGGTGGCCATCGAGGGCAACTACGACGAGGTCAACCGCTTCTGCTCGGAGCTGATCGGCGACGCGGCGGGCGAGGGCTGGGGCTTCGTCAACGTCAACCTGCGGCCGTATTACGGCGAGGGCTCCAAAACGCTGGCGTACGAGATCGCCGAGCAGCTCGGCTGGCGGCTGCCCGAGCAGATCGTGGTGCCGATCGCGTCGGGTTCGCAGCTCACCAAGATCGACAAGGGCTTCCGCGAGCTGATCGAACTCGGGCTGGTCGAGGACACGCCGTACAAGGTGTTCGGCGCCCAGGCCGAGGGCTGCTCGCCGGTCTCGGCGGCGTGGAAGGCCGGGCACGACGTGATCCGGCCGGTCAAGCCGGACACCATCGCCAAGTCGCTGGCGATCGGCAACCCGGCGGACGGGCCGTACGTGCTGGACGTGTGCAAGCGCACCGGGGGCGCGGTCGAGGACGTCGACGACATCCGCGTGGTCGAGGCGATCAAGCTGCTGGCCCGGACCGAGGGCATCTTCGGCGAGACCGCTGGCGGTGTCACGGTCGGCTGCCTGAAGAAGCTGGTGGAGACCGGGCAGTTGGACCCGGCGGCCACCACGGTCGTCCTCAACACGGGCGACGGTTTGAAGACCCTGGACGCGATCGAGTCGACCACCGGCGCGACCGCGACCATCCGTCCCTCCCTTGAGTCCTTCCGAGAGGCTGGCCTGGCATGAGCGTTTCCGTGCGTATCCCGACGATTCTGCGTACCTACACCGGCGGCGCGGCCGAGGTGACGGCCGAGGGCGGCACGCTGTCCGAGGTGATCGAGTCGCTGGAGAAGTCCTACCCGGGCATCGCCGCCCGGGTGCTGGACGACCAGGGCAAGCTGCGGCGCTTCGTGAACGTGTACGTGAACGACGACGACGTGCGCTTCGCCGAGGGCCTTCAGACGGCCACGCCGGACGGCGCCAACGTTTCGGTCATCCCGGCCGTCGCGGGCGGTTGCTGATCCCCGTTCGGGCAAGTCCGCCGCACGGTCTCGACCGTGCGGCGGACTTTTGCGTGGGGTGCCCGGCGAGCAATCCATGATCAATGCAGCGGGGCTCGGCATTCGGAACGAAGTGTTCCGTGCGGCAATCCCGCAGGTGCATCGGCGAATCCGGGGAAGCATGGTGCGTACAACCGCATTTTCCGGAGATTTCGCGGCAACGGCCCGACAATCCCGTGGCCGGGATCACATCCGAAATGCTCCGTTTGTCGCTTTTGATGCGGAGTGAAATGCGGTTTTAACTAGGAATTAATCAAAGACATCCGTTTTGTTCGTCCCGGATTTCTCGTCCGTTTGACCTGTTGCGTCGGGCACCCATCCGGATACATTCAGCCGCGGTCGGACGGTTCCACGTACTGGATCTGGTGCGCGGCAACAACTCGCGAACCTGCTTGCCCTGTGCTGACTTCACTCAGTCGGTCAAGAAGTTGCGATACGACCCGGAGCTGCGGCGCGCAGTTTCCGTGAAAGGGCCAGTAACAGGGGAGTTAGGAATGGCTCAGGGCACCGTCAAGTGGTTCAACGCGGAGAAGGGGTACGGCTTCATCGCGGTCGACGGTGGTGCGGACGTCTTCGTCCACTACAGCGCGATCCAGATGGACGGGTACCGGACGCTTGAGGAAGGACAGCGGGTCGAGTTCGAGATCTCGCAGGGGCAGAAGGGTCCGCAGGCGGACATGGTCCGTGTGACCGCCTGAGCCTGCACGGCTCTTCTTGTACTGCTCTTCTTCAGACGTCGCCGAGGCCCGGTTCCCCGTACGCGGGGGCCGGGCCTCGGTGCTGTGCGCCGGCGTGTCCGGCGCCGCGTGCCGGTGCGGTCGTCCCGGCGCGAGCGCCCCGGTACCGGGGGTCCGCTTGCACTCGACCTACCCGAGTGCTAATCATTGGCGTTAGCACTCTGGATGTGAGAGTGACAAAAGGACCGGGCAGACGAGGTCCGGAGGCCGTGGGGGAAGGATCCCCGCGGAGCCGGGTCGTCCGTCGCGGGCGTCGGCCCAGGTCCTCAGCATCCACCCCGTTCTGGGAGGACCTCACCACATGGCCAAGATCATCGCGTTCGACGAGGAAGCGCGTCGCGGCCTCGAGCGCGGGATGAACCAGCTCGCCGACGCCGTCAAGGTCACGCTCGGCCCCAAGGGCCGCAACGTCGTGCTCGAGAAGAAGTGGGGCGCCCCCACCATCACCAACGATGGTGTGAGCATCGCCAAGGAGATCGAGCTCGAGGACCCGTACGAGAAGATCGGCGCCGAGCTGGTCAAGGAGGTCGCGAAGAAGACGGACGACGTCGCCGGTGACGGCACGACGACCGCGACCGTCCTGGCCCAGGCGCTCGTACGTGAGGGTCTTCGGAACGTCGCCGCCGGCGCCAACCCGATGGCCCTCAAGCGCGGCATCGAGAAGGCCGTCGAGGCCGTCTCCGAGCAGCTGCTGAACCTCGCGAAGGACGTGGAGACCAAGGAGCAGATCGCTTCGACGGCCTCCATCTCCGCCGCCGACCCGCAGATCGGCGAGATGATCGCCGAAGCGATGGACAAGGTCGGCAAGGAAGGCGTCATCACCGTCGAGGAGAGCAACACCTTCGGCCTCGAGCTCGAGCTCACCGAGGGCATGCGCTTCGACAAGGGCTACATCTCGCCCTACTTCTCCACCGACCCGGAGCGTATGGAGGCCGTCCTCGACGACCCGTACATCCTGATCGTCAACAGCAAGATCGCCTCGGTGAAGGACCTGCTCCCGCTGCTGGAGAAGGTCATGCAGGGCGGCAAGCCGCTCGCGATCATCGCCGAGGACGTCGAGGGCGAGGCCCTGGCCACGCTCGTCGTCAACAAGATCCGCGGCACCTTCAAGTCCGTCGCGGTCAAGGCGCCGGGCTTCGGCGACCGCCGCAAGGCCATGCTGGGCGACATCGCCATCCTCACCGGTGGCCAGGTCATCAGCGAGGAGGTCGGCCTCAAGCTGGACTCCGCCGGTCTCGAGCTGCTCGGCCGCGCCCGCAAGGTCGTCGTCACCAAGGACGAGACGACCATCGTCGACGGTGCCGGCGACTCGGACCAGGTCCAGGGCCGCGTCAACCAGATCCGCGCCGAGATCGAGCAGTCGGACTCGGACTACGACCGTGAGAAGCTCCAGGAGCGCCTGGCGAAGCTCGCGGGCGGCGTCGCGGTCATCAAGGCCGGTGCCGCGACCGAGGTCGAGCTCAAGGAGCGCAAGCACCGCATCGAGGACGCGGTGCGCAACGCCAAGGCCGCCGTCGAGGAGGGCATCGTCGCCGGTGGCGGCGTGGCCCTGCTCCAGGCGTCCCAGGCCGCGTTCGAGAAGTTCGAGCTCGAGGGCGACGAGGCCACCGGTGCCGCGATCGTGAAGCTGGCCGTCGAGGCCCCGCTGAAGCAGATCGCGGTCAACGCCGGCCTCGAGGGCGGCGTCGTCGTGGAGAAGGTGCGCAACCTGACCCCCGGCCACGGCCTCAACGCCGCGACCGGCGAGTACGTCGACCTGGTCGCCGAGGGCATCATCGACCCGGCCAAGGTGACGCGCTCCGCGCTGCAGAACGCGGCCTCCATCGCCGCGCTCTTCCTCACCACCGAGGCCGTCATCGCCGACAAGCCCGAGAAGGGCGGCGCCCCCGCGGGCGGCGCGCCGGACATGGGCGGCATGGACTTCTGATCCGGTGACGGAGCAGTAGTCGTGCGCTGATGCCGTAGCCGGTGGGTCCTGCCGCCGGCGACGACAGAGGCAGCGAGACAAACGCCAAGGGCGGCACCCCGTTCGGGGTGCCGCCCTTTGGCGTCGCGGGCACGGGCAACGCGGTCAGTTCGTGATCGTGACGCAGGGCAGCCCGACGCTGGACCCACCGCGGAAGCCCTCCGCGCAGAGCCGCGTGCCCGCGGGGAAGTGGCGTTGCGGGTACGCCTGGTCGCGGTACGTCCGGAACTTGGCGACGTCCTCCGTCTTGAGGTTGGCGCTCCAGCCGTTCGTGGTCCACACCCGGGCGGAGATCCGGTTGGGCTGGTTGGTGTTGGTGACGGACACCTCGACCCGGCCCAGGTAGGTGCCGATGTCGTACGTCTCGATGCAGACCGAGTGGTTGCACCACTTGCCGTCGGCCGCCGCGGGCGGGGCGGTGACGAAAGTACAACCGACCACTGCGGCCGCCGCCGAAACCCCGGTGACGATCTTGCGAAGAGTGCTCATGCCAAGATCAACGACCGCTTTGTCCCCCTGTCACGCCCGCCCCTCAAGACCCGGCCGGGCACGAGCGTGCCCCACCACCGGAACCTCCCGCACCCCCGGCGCGGTTGGGTGGGTAGGGGCCTCAGGCCACCGAATTTCCCGCCTCGTGATTCTCGGCGCGAGCGCCCCGCACGCGGAAAACCTGTGGCCGGGGTTGCGGAGCGGCTTCTAGCATCGTGAACGTGCCTGCGGGAACTACGAGTTCCTTCAGTGTCTTTGGCAGACATCGCGCAGCAAACGCGAAGAGTTGGGTTCGAATCCCGAAAACGGGACCCGTGACCTGCCCGCAGGCACCCATGTTCCGCGCCCGGGGAACTGCGCGTCCGTACTGTGCCTTCACTTCGGGGGCGTCCTTTCAGATAGGAACCCAACGGACCCGCGACCTTCCCCGGGCGCTTTCTCGGAGTCGCCTTATGACCACACAGTCCCTGGATCTCGCAACCGATCTCGCGACGCGTGACGCCGCACGCGTCGTCGCCCGCTTCCTCGACACCGCGACGAGTGCGACCGGCCGCGCGACGTTCTACAACACCGCCGATGAGCAGTCCGCGCTGGAGCGTGCCGCGCACGCCGACATGGCCGCGCTCGACCGGCGCCTGTACGCGGGCCTGGTCGCGTCGCCGTACGTTCTCGACCGTGCCCGGCAGACCGGTGTGGCGTGCCTGCTTTCCGGCGGGGCGCCCGCGGTCGCGCCCGCGGCCGAGGCGGAGGCCGCGGCGGTTCGAGCCGCGGTGGCGCGCCTGACCGTGCCGCGCATGCTCAACCTCTACGCGATGCTCGCCGCCGAGCGCGTCAACAACGCCCGCGCGCGCAAGCTGATCCTGCGTACCCTTGTCGGCGCTCCCGCGCTGGAGTCGTGGGCCGTGCGCTACCGGCGCAAGCTCGCCGTCGCGCTCCGGCACGCGTGGGGCGTGCGCACCGCCGGCATAGTGCGCGCCGTTCTCGTGCGCGAACTCGCGGGCGAGGAGCTGGATGCCAAGGAGCGCCGCATCATCGCCGCCGAGGTCGACCGCTGGGCGCCGGGGCGGGACCAAGCCGTCGTGCACGAGTGCGTCGCGTTCGTGCTGGGCGCCACCGGACCGTTCACGCGGCCTCAGCTGCGTGCGTACGCCGACGCGCGCGGTGACCTCGACGCGGGGCGGACGCTCCCGTACGAGACCCTCGAAGGTCTGCGCGGCCGCTTCCACCCGGGCCAACCCGCCTCGCACGTACTGGAGTTGACGAAGGGTCGGCTCACGGCGGGGCAGCGGCTGGCCAAGCAGGCGCAGGCGGAGCGCGCGGGTGTGGAGGTCGAGGTCGACTTCACGCACCACGACGCGGTGCGGCTGTACCTGTACGCGTACGAGCGCGGCATGAGCGACGAGGTCGCGGACGCGCTCGCCGAGCGGGCCCGCCGTACCGCCGCCGGGCTCGACCTCGCGGACCGGCGCGTCGCGCTCGTCCTGGACGGGTCGGGTTCGATGGCCGGTTCGGGCGAGCAGGCGCTGCGTCCCATCGCGGTGGCACTCGCGCTCCGCGACGTGCTGCGGCAGGCCGCGGGGGAGTGCCGCGAGGTGTGGTTCGGCGGCCGTGTCGGCGAGGACGGGCTCGTACGTCCGGCGGGTGACACCGCGCCCGCGTACGCGCTGCTCGACGCGCTGGCATGGGAGGCCGACCTGGTGGTCGTCGTCGGCGACGGCTACGAGAACGCACCGGCTGGACGGTTCGCCGAAGTGCTGGCGTCGGCACGGGACTTGGGTATTAGCACGCCTGTCGTGCAGATGACGCCGGTGCTCGCGGCCGACGCGGGCGGCGCGCGCCCGCTCGCGGCGGAGGTGCCGGTGGCCGGCGTCCAGCGCCTTGAGGGGCTCGAACTGACCGCGTGCAGGCTCCTGTTGGACGTCGAACCGGCCGCCGCCGTACGCGCGCTGCACCGGCTCGCCGGACTAGCGGGCGTGGCCGGCGTGACGGGCCCGGAGCTGACGGCAAAGACCGAACTGATCGCAACCGGCGTACCCACTGGCGTAGGCACCGACGTACCGGAGGAGGTGACCACATGAGGAACCCGCTGAAGCGCTTCCAGAGCACCATGGCCGAGTCGGCGACCGTCGGTGAACTCCTGTCCGGCGCCCGGCCCGGGCGCGTGCAGAGCGTCGGCCGCATGCAAGTGCTGCCGCTGCTCGCGGGCGACGCGCCGACCGCCGACCTCGGCGACCCCGCGGCGCTCGACATCTCGACCGGCGACTACGGCACGCTGTGCTTCGGCAACTCCGGGAGCGGCACGGCACTTGTACCGAGCCATCTCGCGGTCATGGTGTCGCAGGCCGCGCAGGACCACGCGATGCCGCGCGCCGCGCTGGTCAGGGCCGGAACGAAGCGGGACTACCGCAACGCCATGTGCATCCAGCAGTCGCAGGGCGGCCTCATCACCTCCGGCTCGCACCGGCTCGCGGTGCTGCCGCCCGCGCTGCGGGAGGCCGCGTCGCTGCTGCCCGAGAAGCCCGGGTACGACCGGCTGTGGCCGGCCGTCTCACGGTTCAAGGCGTCGGCCGGGGTGCCGGGTTCGGCGGACCTGGTCCGCTTCATGAAGCACTTCGCGACCGAACTCGACTGCTTCACGGCCGAGTTCGAGTGCGTCGAGGACCAGATCGGGGCCGTCGTGCTGATGGATGGTGCGGTCGTCGGTGTGGAGCGCGCTCCCTCGCACGTCTACTGGCGTTCGATGTGGGAGCCGCTGATCCGGTTCTGCTATGGCGCGGAGGCGGTGCGGCGCGGCGTCGCCGGGGACGTACCGGCAGGCCCGTCGACGCGCGTACCGCTGACGCGGCCCGCGGCCCCGGCCGTCGCCGCTTCCGGTGGCGACGGCGCCGATGTCGTCGCGCTGCTCGCGGAGGCCGTACGCGACGCCGACACCCGCGAACAGCAGGCCGTCGAAACAGTCACGCAGGCGGTGGCGGACGAGTCGGTGGTGGTCGGGGTCGACGAGGCCATCGACCGCGTCGCGGTCGGGACGGTCGTCGGGGACGGTCTGATGGGGGCGTACGCCCTCGACGGGGACACGCCCGTCTACGCGTCGCTCACGGCGCGCGGCACGGTGCCTGACCTGACCTGACCTGGGAGGTCGGGGGCCGGGACGACCTGGTCGGGACCGGGGCCTTGTCGGCCCGGGTCTCGACCAGGTCTTTCCGTATGCCCGCGTCCGCGCGCGCTCGCCCCGGAACCACCCCCGCACTCGCGCCCGCGCCAACCCTGGACTCGCGCACGGCCTCGGAACCACCCCGCCTCGGGTTCGCGGCCGGACTCGCATTCGCCCCCGGGACTCCTCCTCCCGCGTTCGCCCCCAGCCGCGGTGTAGTTCGCCGTACGAATTATCCGATTTAACCGGTGTTATTCTGGCCCGATGGCTAAGCATGTCGAGGGCCCCATCGGGATCGTCCCCGCGTTGGTGCGCTCCACTTTTCTGGTGAACGGCGCGTATGCGGACGCGGCCCGCGAGCGCGGGCTCACCCCGCAGCAGGGGCAGTTGCTCTGCGTCCTGATGCAGCAGCCGTTCGGGATGGGCGAGTTGAGCGCGATGCTCGGGCTGGCCAAGTCCAGTTTGACCGGTCTGGTGGACCGGACCGAGCGCAATGGCCTGGTCAGCCGCGAGTCGGATGCCCGCGACACACGTGCGGTGCGCGTCGCGCTGACCGACGGAGGCGCCGTGCTGGCCGAGGAGTTCTATACGGACGCGTGCCGCCGGATCGACGACCTGGCCGCCGGGCTCGGTGTCGCCGAGCGCGAGACGCTGGCCGCGCTGCTGGGCCGGGTCGTGACCGACAACGAGGCCCCCGTGGTGTTCCGGGAGCCCGCCGGGGGAGTCGCCGCGAGCGAAGGCTGAGGCGCGCCGGAGAAGGCAGGGGCTTGTAGTTCGTACTACGAACTAATACAGTTCGTAGTACGAACTTGCCTGTGTCTCTCGTAGGAGTGAAAACCATGCGCCGCACGCACAAGGAACTGCGCTCGTCGGAATGGGTGTTGATTCTCGGCGCCGGGCCCGTTGGTCTGGAGCTGGCCGGGGAGACCGAGGGGGAATGGCCGCACAAGCACGTAACTCTGGTGGCCCCGGCCGACGAACTGCTCCCGGGCTTCGCACCCGAGATGGTCGCGGATCTGCGTACCCAACTCGACGCGCTGGGCGTGGAGATACGCATCGCAACGACCCTCCGGGCGACGCCGCCGACCGAGCCGGGACGCTCCGGCGCCTTCACCGTCACCACCACAGACGGTGCGAAAATCGTCGCCGACATCTGGTTCCAGGCCCACGGCGCAACCACCAACAGCGCCTACCTCGCCGACGGCAAGCTCACCGAGCTGACGCTTCAGGGCTGCGTGCCCGTCACCGAACTCCTCACCGTGGCCGGGCGCGACGGCGTCCACGACAACGTGTACGCGGTCGGCGACATCACCGATGTCGCGGAGGCCAAGATGGCCGGGTACGCGATGCAGCACGCCGAGATCGTGGTACGGAACATCACCGCGCAGCTGAACGGCGAGGCGCCGTCGGCCACTTACCAGCCCCTCCGTACCCGATGATCCTTCTGCCGCTCGGGTCCTCCGGCGGAGTCGGACAGCTCCCCTCGCTCCAAGGCCCGTTTGTCACGCCCGCGGAGACCGTCGTCGAGCACAAGGGGGCCGACCTCTTCACCGGCCGCTTCATCGGCCAATTCGGCCCCACCGCCTGAACCGCCCGAACCAGGAAAAAAAACCCGAGAGGGGTCCACCATCATGGAGTACACCCGCCTGGGCCGCAGTGGCCTGTCCGTCTCGCGACTCGTGCTCGGCACCATGAACTTCGGACCGCAGACTTCCGAGGCCGACAGCCATACGATCATGGACCGCGCCCACGAACACGGCCTCAACTTCTTCGACACGGCCAACGTCTACGGCGCGCGGCCGACCGGCGGCGTGACCGAGGAGATCATCGGCCGGTGGTTCGCCACCGGCGGCGGACGCCGTGAGAAGACCGTACTGGCCACCAAGGTCTTTCTCCCGATGGGCGATTGGCCCAACGGTACCTCTCCGCCCTGCAGATCCGGCGAGCCGCCGAGGCGTCTCTCAAACGCCTGGGCACCGACCACATCGACCTCTACCAAATGCACCACGTGGACCGGGACACGCCGTGGGACGAGATCTGGGAGGCGTTCGACGTCCTGCGCCGGCAGGGGAAGGTGCTGTACTTCGGCTCGTCCAACTTCGCGGGCTGGCACATCGCCCAGGCCCAAGAGGCCGCCCGCACCCGGCACTTCCTCGGGCTCGTCGCCGAACAGTCCGTCTACAACCTGATGAACCGGTGGGTCGAGCTGGAAGTCCTGCCCGCGGCACGGACGTACGGGCTCGGCGTCATCCCGTGGTCCCCACTCAACGGCGGAGTGCTCGGCGGCGTCCTCCGCAAGATCCGGAATGGCGAAGCGGTCCGGGGCGGTTCGGGACGCGGCGGGGACACGGTCGCCCGGCACCGCGAGACGATCGAGGCGTACGAAGCGCTCTGCGCGGACCTCGGCGAGGACCCGGCCGACGTGGGCCTGGCGTGGCTGCTGGCCCAGGACGGCGTGACCGGCCCGATCATCGGCCCGCGCACGGTCGGGCAACTCGACGGATCGCTGCGCGCCCTCCGCATCACCCTCGACGAGGCCACGCTCACCGAGCTCGACAAGCTGTTCCCGCCGCCCGGCGTCAACCCGGGCCGCCCCGCCCCCGAGGCCTACGCCTGGTAGCGGCCTACGCCTGGTCGTGCCCTACGCCTGATGGTGGCCGGCGCGGCGGCACGCGGCTCGCCGCGCCCTCGCCCGCGCGGCGGCTCAGCCCCTGGGCTTGCGCCGCCGCAGGCCCGCGGCGATGAGCCGGGATACGAGTTCCTTGCCGCCCACGGCTTCGGCGCCGAGGGCCACGGCCTGGTCGTAGAGCTCGGCGGGGACGTCGTAGTGGTCGCGGTCGAAGGCTCGTTCCGGGACGCCGAGGCGGCGGGCGAACTCGTGGAGTTCGTCGTACGAGACGTCGCTGATCAGGTGGGACCACATACGGCCCCGGCCGGGCCAGATGGGGCGGTCGATGAGTACAGTCACACGTCGATCCTGCCCGATCGGCGGGAGGTCGTGGCGGTTGCGGACAATGGACGGCATGGAAGAGGACGTCGTCGAGAGCGCGCTGCACACCGCGCGGGCGCTGGTGCTGAGGGATCTGGCCGCGTGCGGGGCCTCGGATCCGACCGTGGTGTCGGTGGTCGAGGACGCGGTGGCCGGGCGCCGGTGGTGGTGCCGGGAGTGGCCGGACGGGGCGGCGTACGCGTCGGGGCTCGTGGCGCAGGACGTACAGGAGGCGCTGGAGGAGGCCGGGGTGCGGTGGCCCTGGTGCCCCCGCCACGACGGCGGCGCCGACGCGCACCAGCTGTACATCGAGCCGGAGCTGGGACCGGATCCGACGTGGGTGTGCGAGAAGGACGGTGCGGCGGTGGCGGGGCTGGGCGAGTTGCCGGCGGCGACTTGAGCGCGAGCGGGCCGACGGCCTTGCGGCCGCGACGATCCCGAGGCCACGGCCGTCCTCGGCGGTGGCGTCCGCTTCGCGGGGGGACGGGAGTGCGGGGGAAGGGTCCCAGCACTCCAGGAGCGGTGCGTCGAGGTGTACGGCGCACCGGAGTTGGAGCGTACGCCCAGGCGCGGCGCTCACCGTGTTGGCGACGATCGTCGCTGACGACGACCTGGGCAAAGGCGGTGCGTACGGTCGCGCGGGCGACGGCCACGGAGGCCGGGGCCGCGGGCATCGTGAGCAGGAACTCGTCGTCCATGATGAGCCGTCCAGGAGTTTGGCGAAGGTGTCCACACTCTCTGTGTTCAAGTCATAGCTTGTTGTGTATAGCTATTCGTTCAAAACACTTGTGGGTGAGCGATGAGTGTTCGCGAGTCGATCGACCCGAAGTCCTCGCTTTGGGCCTGGCTGGCCTTCGGCCTGTGGTTCTACCGAACGCAGCGAGGGCTGTAGCTTGCACAGACGGCTCTGATCGTCAGGGTGTCGCGAGGTCCTGTATCGAATTGGGAAGCAGGTCGCATGCGACCGAGCGACAGATGCATGAAGCGCTTGGACGATGCTTGGGAGACCGGCGGCCACTTCGAGCGGCTGCACCTGTTCGCCTGCAAGGGGCATGATCCCAACTGGTTCGAGCAGTTCGTCGCGTACGAGTCGGGCGCCGGCGTGATCATGGCATACCACGGCAAGTCGGTTCCGGCCCGTTCGATCAAGACCTTGGAGTCGGACCGCGACAGCGCCACCGCTCCGATCTGCGCGCCCGGCCTGCGACGGAGCCAACACCCAGACCACGGCTGCGGTGGTCGCCCGTCCGCTCAATCACATGCTCCTCACCGTCACCAACACCGGTTCGAAGAGTTGCGACCTCACCGACGGCTACCCCGCCGCGCGCTTCGGGGAGGCCCAGGCCGTACCGCCGGTCGACAGGAACACCACGCCCCAGTCGGTGCTGCGGCTGGCACCGGGGGAGTCGGGATATGCGGGTGTACGCCTGTCTTCGGCGGAGGAAGGCAGCGGCGAGAACGGCTACACGGCGGAGACGCTGACGATCCCCTTCGAGAACGGCACGATCGCGAAGGTGTCCCTCCCCGCCGAGGGCGTGTACGTCGACAGCGCGCTGCAGGTGACTTACTGGCAGGCCACCGTCGACGACGCGTTCAACTGAGCGTCCGGCGCTGTGCGGTCGGCTCCGCTCCCGGCCCTCGGCGAGCGGCGCTCGGTTCCCGGCCCTCGGCTCCCAGCCTTCGACTCTCAGCTCTGCTGGCGGGGGATGGCCCCTTCGAGGCGTTCCAGCTCCGTGCGGAGGTTGTGGCGCGCGGCCTCTTCGTAGCGGGCGTAGCCGAGAGGCGTGTGGAACAGCTTCGGCAGGGCCAGCAGGTCGCGGAGGACCGCGGCCCGGGCGCCTCGGAAGGCTTCCTCCGGGACGAAGGCGTACTCCTCGCGCACGGCGGCGGCGTACGCGTCGTAGTGGTCGCGGTCGGTGGCGAGGATCGCGAGGTCCGCGTCGCAGAGCACCGCCGCGTTGCGGTCGCCCTCGGACGGCGCGTGCTCGGCGGTGACGCGTACGAGGCGCGCGGTCTCGGCGACGAGTTGGTCGGAGAGGCCCGCCTCGCTGAGGGCGCGCTCGGCGAGCCGTGCGCTGCGCTCCTCGTTGTCCGCGCGAGCGGGGTCGTACACCGCGTCGTGGAACCACGCGGCGAGGCGTACCGCATCGGGGTCGTCGGCGTCCTGCGCGAGTTCGTCGACCAGTTCGAGTACGGCGAGAAGGTGTCCGGTGGCGTGGTAGCGCCGGTGCGGCTGCGAGTACCGGCCGATCAGATCCTCGCCGACGGCGGTGGCCGTGTCGCCGGAGTCCCCGACGAGACGGGCCCAGCGTTCCTGCAACGTCATGGTGGCGGTCTCCTGGATGCGTTCCACACGCTCAGCATGCCAGCCGGAGTCCACAAAACCGGGGATGACGTGGCGTACGAGAGTGGCGTACGGGCTGGTCGGCCCCGAGGCGGCGGAATCTCGTGTCGTCGTCCGCTGACTTGTGACTAGGCTTTCCGGCGCGAGGACGGGGTGACGACGGCGGGACGCCTAGGGGTGGGGATCATGCGCGGTTGGTCGGTGCGGTCGAGGGTCGGGGCGGTGGTCGCGGCGATCGTGGTCGCGGCGGGCGCGGCGGGCTGCGGTTCGCAAACGGCGTCCGGCGGTGGCGGCAACGTCGCCGCTGCCGCCCTGTCGCAGGCGAGGCAACAGCTCAAGGAGGCGCCTACGGCGCGGCTCGTTGCGCACATCAAGGACGGCACCAAGATGGGCGTGCCCGGCGAGGTGACCGCCGAAGGCGTCCTGGACATGGCGAACCTTCAGGGACGCGTCACCTACCACTACGTGTCGATGGGCAAGACCGCCGAGATGCTGCTCCTTTCCGACGCCATGTACGTGAAGCTCCCCGAGCCCAAGGACGGCAAGGCCTGGGTGAGGGTCAAAGGCATGTCGGGCAAGGCCATGTTCGAGGGCATGGACCCCGACTCGGTGGGCGAGTCCCTCGACTCGTTCGGCACAGCGCTGCGGGAGGGCGGCTCGGGGTCGGGGACCGCCGAGCGCACGTTCACCGAAACCATCACGGTGGATCAGCTGCGCGACCAGCTCGGCGCGACCGACGACGCACCGGTGGTCGAGATGCTCTCGGAGATGAACGTGACCTCGATGACCGGCACGTTCGTCGTCGGGGCCGACGACGCCCTGAAGCGGATGTCCATTGCCTACGGCGACTTCATGACGATCGAGTTCTCGGACTTCGGCGCTCCCACCGGTGATTTGACGCCGCCGACCGACGATCAGGTCCTCGTACAGCAGCAGCCGCAGCTGTGACCTGACGCGGGGGAGCGGGAACGAGGAACTACAGGGCTACCCGGCGAAGTTGGCCGCCTCCGGCCCCGGCTCAGGTTCCCGGCCAGGCCCCGACTCCTACCCCAGTTCGGGTGGCAGCGGGCGGCTGTGGACGACGGCGAGGGTGGAGACGGCGCGGGTCAGGACGACGTACAGCCGCCGCAGTCCCTGGGGTTCGGCCTCGACGATGGCGGTCGGCTCGGCGACGGCGATGTGGTCGAATTCGAGGCCCTTGGCGAGGCTCGCGGGGACGAGGCTGAGACGCGCCGCCTCGGCCTCGGGGCCGTCGTCGCAGCCCAGGATCCGGTGGCGCAGCCCGGCGTCGCGCAACGCGGCGGCGAGCGCGGGGATTTGCGCGTCGGCGGCGATGAGGCCGACCGAGCCTTCGAGTTTCAGCAGGTCCGAGGCCTCGTCGGCGGCGGCTTTGTCCACAGCCTGTGGATCGACGGTGTGCACGGCCAGCGAGCCGGGGGCCTCGCGTACCGAGCTCGCGGGAGCCAGGCCAGGCGCGATGTGCGGGAGCAGTCGGCTCGCGAAGTCCAGGATCTCGCGCGGCACCCGGAAGCCCCGCGTCAGTTCCTCCAACCGTGCGTCCGTACGCCCGAGATGCCGCAGTGTCGTCGGCCAGTCGGTGGCCGCCCACGGGGTCGTGCCCTGGGCGATGTCGCCCAGCACCGTGGCCGAGCCGGTCGAGCAGCGGCGGCCCACCGCGCGGCACTGCATGGCGGAAAGGTCCTGCGCTTCGTCCACAACCACATGGCCGAGGCTGGGGGTACGCGCCACCAGGTCCGCGGCCTCGTCCACAAGCACCGCGTCGGCGGCCGTCCATTTGGCCGAGCCGACGCCGCGCGCGGGCTTTGTCCACAGGATCAGCGCCTGCTCGTCGGCGGTGAGCACGCCGTTCGCGCACGCGGCGAGGAACTCCGCGTCGGACAGCAGGCGCATCACCAGCTTCGCGGGGTCCACGGCCGGCCACACCGCGTTCACCAGGTCGCGGACGGGACGCGAGCGGGCCACCGAGTCCTGCACCCGGTCGTCGGGCGACTCCCCGGCGCGCTCCATCTGCACGAGGACGGCGTGCGCGAGGCGCTGGTGCAGCATGTCGCGGGCCGCGCCGTACCGCACGTCGCGCGAGCGCAGGCCCGCGACGACCTCCTCGACGTCGTACGACGGCACCCGCCACCGCCGCGAGCCGCGCACCACGAGCAGCGACTCGGTCGGCGCGTCGACGACCCCCGACCACACCGCGCGCCGCAGCACCTCGGCCATGCGCGCGTCGCCCTTGAGCCGCCCGGCCTCGGGGCTGTCGGCGGCCTTGACCGGGACGCGGGCCACCAGGTCCTCGACCGTGGTCTGCCCGACCTCGACCTCGCCGAGCGCCGGAAGGACCTGCTGGATGTAGTCGAGGAAGGAGCGGTTCGGGCCGACGACGAGGGTGCCGCTGCGGTGCAGGCGCTCGCGGTGCGCGTACAGCAGCCAGGCGACGCGGTGCAGGCCGACGGCGGTCTTGCCGGTGCCGGGGGCGCCTTGCACGCAGACGGTCTCGCCGAGGTCGGCGCGCACGATCTCGTCCTGCTCGGGCTGGATGGTCGCGACGATGTCGCGCATCGGGCCGACGCGCGGGCGCTCGATCTCGGCGGCGAGGATCACGCTCTTGGCGTCGTGCTCGGCCGCGTCGGTCAGGTGCTCGTCCTCGAACGCGGTGAGGGTGCCGCCGGTCCAGCCGAAGCGGCGGCGCAGTTCGACGCCCAGCGGGTCGATACGGGTGGCGCGGTAGAACGACCGCGACACGGGCGCGCGCCAGTCGACGACCATCGGGTCGCCGTGGTTGTCGTGGACGTGGCGGCGGCCGATCCAGAAGCGTTCGAGCGGTCGGGACGGGTCGGCGGCCACCTCGACGGGTGCGGTGCCGGTGGCGACCTCGGGGGCGTCCGCGAACCGGCCGTCGATGCGGCCGAAGAACAGCGGGGTGTCGGCGAGGTCCGCGAGGGCCGCGATGCGGTCCTGGATGAGGCTGTGCACCAGCTTGTTGGACACCTCGTTGCCGCCGACATCGGTCAGGTCGAGGGCTTCGGTGTCCTCGCGCATGCGGCGCAGGGCCGCGCGGGAGGCGTCGAGATGGGCGCGCTCGGCGGCGAGCGCGGGGTCCGGATCGGGGGCGGGGGAGGCGGGTGTGCGGGCGTCGAAGGACGGGTCGGCGGCGTACGCGGACATGAGACTCCGAAGTGCGTGGGCGGCTTCCTGCGAGGAAGAGGACGCCGACCGATTCCGACCGGTCGACGTGGCCGGCGCCCAACCCCTAGGGGTAGTGCGGTTACGCGGCAGCGGAATCGGCCACCCTAAACCCGGCCGAACGTCATGTTCAACCCGACTTTCCACCCCGAGACGGTCGGGACCCCGTCATCCCCGCGGGCTACCCGGGGACGCGACCCGGTACGGACGCGCCCCTTATGTCGGAAAACTTAGCGTTGACGACATGGCAACCACACTCCGCACCCCGACCCGGCAGACCGCCCGGGTACCCGCCGCCCGCGGCATCGGCATCTTCGCCGTCACCACCGCAAAGGTCGTCCTGCTCGGCAAGCACGGCATCGACTGACCGGCCCTCGTCGCAGTCCCAATGGCCACCCCGATCCGGGGCGGCCATTGATCGTGTTCCGGATTGCCTCGGCCCCGCCGCGCCTCAGCGCCGTCGGGCCGTGACGAGCAAGTACTCCCAGGTCAACACCGGCGAGTCCCCGTCGAGCCGGAACTTTTTCGGGAGTTCGGCGAGTGCCTGGTCGAGCGCCGCGACCTTCTCCGGATCGTCGGCGATGTTGCGGTACACCGCGATCGTCGGCCCGTAGTTGGCTTTGAAGTAGTCGCGGAACTCCTCCGGCCCGCCGAAGTGGCCGACCGCCAGTTGCCGCCGCTCCGCGCTGAAGTCCTCGACCCGGTCGCCGAGCAGCGCCCGTACGTGGTCCGGGTCGCCCCACAGTGGAGGCGGCTGCGCGCCGGGTGGCGGCGGGGCGGCGTACGGCTTCATCGTGGCGAACATCTGCCCGATGAACCCCTGCGGGGTCCAGTTGGTCAGCGCGATGCGGCCTCCCGGCTTGCACACGCGCACCAGCTCGTCCGCGGTCGCCTGGTGGTGCGGCGCGAACATCACGCCGACGCAGGACATGACGGCGTCGAACTCGGCGTCTCCGAACGGCATGTCCTCGGCGTCCGCCTGCCGCCACTCCAGTTTGGCGCCCGCCGCCTCGGCCTGGCTCCGCCCGACCTCCAGCAGTTCCGGCGTCAGGTCGGACGCCACGACCTCGGCACCGGCGAGCGCCGCGGCTGTCGCGGCGTTGCCGGATCCGGCCGCCACGTCGAGCACCCGGATGCCGGGCGCCGCTCCGGCGGCCGCGGCCAGCTCGGGGCCGAGTTCGGCGATGACCTCGGTGGCGACGGCCGGGTAGTCGCCGAGCGCCCACATGGCGCGATGCTTGGCTTTGAGGGCGCGATCGGCTTCTCGCGCCGCATCGCTGCCCGAAATGTCGGTTTCTTTCATGTTGGGTACCTTCCCCCCAGGGAACGTGTGACTCCTCGCCGCGCGAAGTCGCTCGGGCCCGCCCCGCACTCCTCGTGTGGCGCGGCACCCCCGTCCGGTTCGAACGGCAGGCGCCAACTCGGCAGTGCCCTGCGGCAGTTCACCGCGGCCTCAGGCAATCCAAGCTAGAAGGCACGCCCCCGCCCGCCTAGTACAGGATCTGTACCGCCCGTTGGGCAAAGGCGCTGCGCCCGCCCGCGGAGTAGCCGTACGCTCGCCACCATGGGCGCTTCGTACTATCAGTTCTGCCCCGTCGCCAAGGCCATGGAACTGCTCGACGAGCGCTGGACGCTCCTGATCGTGCGCGAACTGTGCGCCGGCAGCGAGCGGTTCAACGAGGTGCGCCGCGGAGTGCCGCGCATGTCACCGACGTTGTTGTCCAAGCGCCTGACCCACCTGACCCGCGCCGGCATCGTGGAGCGTGTCGTCGACGGCACCGACGTGCGGTACGTCCTCACCCCCGCGGGCCACGAACTCCGCCCGGTGGTCGAGGCGTTGAGCATCTGGGGGGTCCGCTGGACCGGCGAGCTGGGCGACGCCGACCTCGACCCCAAGCTCCTGCTCTGGGACATGCGCCGCAGCGTCGACGGCGACGCCGTCCCCGCCGGCCGCCGCACCGTCGTGCGCTTCCGGTTCCCGGACGTCCCCGCGCGCGCCCGCGACTGGTGGCTGGTCATCAGCGCCGGCGACCCCGGCGCCGCCGACGCGGACCTGTGCGACGCCGACCCCGGCTTCGAGGTCGACGTGACCGTGACGTCCGGCCTGCGCCGCCTGATCGAGATCTGGCGCGGCGACCTGCGCTGGGCGGATGCGCTGCGCGCCGGCGACATCGACGTGCACGGCCCCGAGGACATGCGCCGCGGGCTGCCCGGCTGGTTCACCCTCCCGGGATTCGCCGCGGTGCCCCGCCCGGCCTGAGCGGGGAACCGCCGGCGAGCACTACGACCGCAGGTCGTCCGCGTCGACGATCTGGTACGCGTACCCCTGCTCCGCCAGGAACCGCTGCCGGTGCGCCGCGAACTCCTGGTCGATCGTGTCGCGCGCCACCACCGAGTAGAACCGCGCCGCCCGGCCGTCCGCCTTGGGCCGCAGCACCCGGCCGAGGCGCTGGGCCTCCTCCTGCCGCGACCCGAACGACCCGGACACCTGGATCGCCACCGCCGCCTCCGGCAGGTCGATCGAGAAGTTCGCGACCTTGCTGACCACCAGGACCGAGACCTCGCCCTGCCGGAACGCCTCGAACAGCCGCTCCCGCTCGGTGTTGCGCGTCTCGCCCTTGATCACCGGCGCGTCCAGCCGCTCGCCCAGCTCGTCGAGCTGGTCGATGTACTGGCCGATCACGAGCGTCTGCTCGCCCGCGTGCCGGGCCACCAGCTCGCTGGTGACCCGCGTCTTGGTCTCGGTCGTCGCGCAGAAGCGGTAGCGCTCCTCCGGTTCGGCCGTCGCGTACGCGAGCCGCTCGGCGTCCGTCAGCGTGACCCGCACCTCGACGCAGTCCGCCGGGGCGATGTAGCCCTGGTTCTCGATCTCCTTCCACGGCGCGTCGTAGCGCTTGGGGCCGATGAGCGAGAACACGTCGCCCTCACGGCCGTCCTCGCGTACGAGCGTCGCGGTCAGGCCGAGCCGGCGGCGCGCCTGGAGGTCCGCGGTGAAGCGGAAGATGGGGGCCGGCAGCAGGTGTACCTCGTCGTACACGATGAGGCCCCAGTCGCGGGAGTCGAACAGCTCCAGGTGCGGGTAGACGCCCTTCCGCCGCGTCGTGACCACCTGGTACGTCGCGATCGTGACCGGCCGGATCTCCTTGCGCGTGCCGCTGTACTCGCCGATCTCGTCCTCGGTCAGCGAGGTGCGCTTGACCAGCTCGGACTTCCACTGCCGCGCCGAGACCGTGTTGGTCACCAGGATCAGCGTGGTCGCCTTCGCGGTGGCCATCGCCGCCGCGCCGACCAGCGTCTTGCCGGCGCCGCAGGGCAGCACGACCACGCCGGAGCCGCCGTGCCAGAAGCCCTCGACGGCCTCCTTCTGGTACGGCCGCAGCGTCCAGCCGTCCTCGGCGAGCTCGATCGGGTGCGCCTCGCCGTCGACGTACCCGGCCAGGTCCTCGGCGGGCCAGCCCAGCTTGAGCAGCACCTGCTTGATCTGCCCGCGCTCGGACGGGTGTACCGCGACGCTGTCCGCGTCGACCCGGTTCCCGACCAGCGGGGCCATCTTCTTGCTGCGCAGGACCTCTTCGAGCACCGCCCGGTCGGTCGTGGTCAGCACCAGGCCGTGCACGGGGTGCTTGGCGAGGGTGAGGCGGCCGTACCTGCCCATGGTCTCGGCGACGTCGACCAGCAGCGCGTGCGGCACCGGGTAGCGCGAGTAGCGCAGCAGCACGTCGACGACCTGCTCGGCGTCGTGCCCGGCCGCGCGGGCGTTCCACAGCCCCAGCGGCGTGAGGCGGTACGTGTGCACGTGCTCCGGCGCGCGCTCCAGTTCGGCGAACGGCGCGATGGCCCGGCGGCAGTCGGCCGCGGCCTCGTGGTCGATCTCCAACAGGAGCGTCTTGTCGGACTGCACGATGAGCGGGCCGGTTGTCGGCTCTGCCACGCGGGGCCTCTCTTACGGCGAATGGGGGACTCCCAGTGTGAACCACCCCGGGGACCACTGTGTTCCGGTCGGCTGCGCCCGCCCGGACCAACCGGCCGAAAACCGCTCCGCATCGCCGATATTCACCCGGGGAAGCAGCCCTACGGAACCGTACTGCGCAGGGATGAGCGCAAGACCCCTCCTTGAGGAGGAACCACGGTTCGGTCCGGCGCTCCTACCCTGATATTCAATGGCCATTTTTCCGCCGCTGCCGGGTGTCCCCGGTGCCCCCGCGGCTTCCGAGTCCGGCCCTGCGCTGCGTACGCACGGGCTGACGCGCGACTACGGTCGCGGCACCGGCGTGTTCGGTGTCGGCCTCGCCGTGCCCCGGGGGAGCGTCTACGGCCTGGTCGGGCCGAACGGCGCGGGGAAGACGACGCTGCTCTCGCTCATCAGCGGCATGCGGCGGGCGGACGCGGGCGAGGTGGACTTCGGGGTCCCGCAGGACCGGGTGGCGGTGTGCACCGACGTCCCCGAGTTCGAACCCTGGCTGAGCGCCGCCGAAGTGGTCGAACTGGCCGGACGGCTGGTCAACCCGGACCTGCGCCTGGAGTGCGTCAAGACCGCGCTGCACCGCACGGGGCTCGTCGAGGCCGCGGACCGCAAGGCCGGGTCGTTCTCGCGCGGCATGACGCAGCGCCTCGGCCTGGCCGCCGCGCTGGTCGCCGAGCCGGACCTGATGATCCTCGACGAGCCGACGTCGGCCCTCGACCCGCGCGGCCGTGCCGAGGTCCTGGACCTGGTCGCCGGCATGCGCGGCCGGACCACCGTCGTCTTCTCCAGCCACATCCTGGCCGACGTGCAGCGCGTGTGCGACCAGGTCGGCGTGCTGCGCGCGGGCCGCCTCATCTACCAGGGCCCGGTGGCCGAGCTGGTCGCCGAGCACATGCGGCCGACGTGGCTGATCCGGCTGCGCGACGACGGCGCCGCGCTGTGCCGCACGTTCGCGGCCGAGGACTGGGTCGTGCGGGTGTCGTCGGTACGCCCCGGTCTGGTCCGCGTGCAGGCCCGCACGGTCGACGAGGGCGAGCGCAACATCCTCGGCGTGCTGGACCGCAGCGCCGCGCGCGTCATCTCGGTCGGGCCCGAGGAGTCGGACCTGGAGAGCGCCTTCCTGTCGATCACCGGTGCGGCCCGATGAGCGAACGCAGCGTGAGCCGGCTGAGCGCGGCCGGACGCGCCGGGACCAGAGCCGCGGCCAAGGCGGTCGCCGAGCAGACGCGCGGACCCGCACGTACGGCAGAGGCCGCGATGCCGCGCGTACGTCGGCCGCTGGGCCTGTGGCGCCTCGAAGTCCTCCGCGTCACGCGCACCCGCCGCTGGCTGCTCCTGCTCATCGCCTTCCCGCTGCTCGGCGCGGCGGGGCCGCTCGTGGTGCGGCACCTGAACCGCATCCTGGAAGTACTGGGCGCGGACGGGGCCAACCCGCCGGACGACATGGGCGCGCCCGAGGGCATGGCCGCGTACGTCTCGGCGTCCGGGCAGATCGGCCTGTTCGTCGCGCTCGGCATCGCCGCGGCGGCGCTCGCCGTCGACCACCGCCCCGGACTCGCCGCGTTCTACCGCACCCGAACCCGCCAGGCGTGGGACCTGGTCGTGCCGCGCTGGACGGTGTGCGCGGCGGCCGTCTGCATCGCGAACACGGTGGCCACGGGCATCGTGTGGGCCGAACTGCGCTGGCTCTGGGGGCCGGTGCCGACCGACCGGATCCTGTACGGCGCGTTGTTCAACACGCTCTACCTGCTCATGGCGCTGGGCCTGGTCGCGGGCGCCTCGGCGTTCCTGCGGCGGCCCGTGGCGCTGTTCGGCGCCGCGCTCGTGGCACTCGTGCTGTCGCCCCTGCCGCGGCTGTGGAAGCCGATGCGCGACTGGGAGCCGTCGTCGCTGGGCGGCGCGGGGGTCGAACTCCTGGAGAACGCCTCGCCGGGCGAGTTCGTACGGCCGGCGATCGTGGCGGTGCTGGTCACGCTGACAATGCTGTCCCTGGCGGTGTGGCGGGTCGGCCGCCGCGAGATGTGACGTGCGTGCCGGGCGGACCGCCCGGCACGTGGTTGTGGGGGCGCCGGTCGACGGTTGTCGTTCGGCGGTGACGGCGTGGCGACTCACGCTCAGCGGCGGCGGCGCCGCGATTGCCGCTCACCGGTGGCGGCGTCGCGGTGACTACTTGGCGGTGCCCGCGCCGGTTTCCGTGTCGGCGGCGGCATCCGCGACGTCGACGGCTTCGACGCCGGTGATGCGGTGCAGCGGGTAGGTGTGCAGTTCCCCGGCGGTGTGCTCCTGCGCCGTGACGTACCCGCCCTCAAGGCCGAGCGGCACGATGATGCGCTGCGTGGCCCGGCCTTCGCGCGTGACGTAGCCGATCCACACCGGCCGCCGGTCCGCCAGCGCCGACTGCAGCGCGAGCAGCGTCTCGGCGGCGGAGGTGCGCGGCAGTTCGGCGGGCGCCTCGCCGTTGCCGAGGCCTCGCGGGCGGCTGACCGCCGCGCGGTCCCCGGCCCGGATCGTGCTCACCGCGGCGGAGATCAGGCTCGCACTCGGGGCGGGCGGCTCGCCGGTCACGCGCGGCGGCAGCGACCTGGGCGGCGTACGCCGGGCGTCGGGCCGCGTGACCACGACGTCGCCGGTCGCGGACTCGGCCATCGGCGCGTACCCGAGGGTGCGCAGGGCCGACAGGACCGCGTCGGGAGCGCCCTCGGCGGCCAGCACGGTCGGGGCGAGACGCCGCATGCGCAGCCCGGTGGCGCGGCGGTCGGCGAGCAGTTCGCTCAGCACCGACTCGTCGTCGCAGCGCAGGTACGCCGATGCGGCACCCACCCGCAGGCGTCCGTGCCGCCGCGCGATGTCGTCCACGAGGTAGGTGAGTGGCTGCGGCACCGGCGTACGCGAATGCGTCGCGAACAACCGGTGCAGGTCGGCGGCGGTCCGCCCGGAGTCGAGCGCGCGGCGGATGGACGGCTCGCTGAACCGGTACACGGTGGCGCCGCCGGTCGACTCGATGTCGGCTGCCATGTGCAGTTCCTGGGCGAGTTCGACCACGAGCGGGCCGGGTGCGACGGCGGTCAGGTCGGCCTGGAGCAGCACGTGGTCCAGCGGAACCGGGAGCAGCGGCGCGAGCGCCTCGGCCGCGGTGTTCAGCTCGCCGTTCAGCAGGGCGCGGCCCGCGCCGCCGATGGCGCCGCGCCCGGTGACCCCCAGCAACTCGGCCTCGACCAGCGTGCGGTCGGCGAGTTCGGAGCGCAGCCGCGCGGTACGGACCGGGCGGTGCCAGGCCAGGTCGGCGAGCAGGTCGGCGGCCGGTGCGGAGGTGCCGGGCGGCAGGTCGGCCAGACGGCCGAGCAGCGCGTGGCGTACCTCGGGGGCGGTGGTGCGGTCGATGCCCGGACCCAGGGCGTTGACCGGCCTGTCCTTGTCGTCGCGCGTGCCGACCAGGCCCGGCACGCGCGTGGTCTCCAGCCAGACTCCGGCCAGGGCCGCCCAGCGCTCCGCCACTGGCCGGGCCCGCCACACGTCGTAGGCGGGAGTCGGCAGCCACTGCTCGTCGGGTTCGCCGTCGCCCGCGACCAGACCGGCCGCGTACGCCAACTCCAGCCACACCGCGGCCTCGGCCTCGGGGACGTCGAGGGCCGCGGCGACGCGCTTGAGGTCGCGTACGCCCAGGCCCCCGGCGCGCAGCACGGGGGGCCCGCCGGCGCTCCACAGTTCGAGCAGCTTCTCGACCTGCCGCACGGCGGTGAACGCGGCGCCCGCGGCCGCGGCGTCCACAGCCTGCGGATCACGTGGCGTCGTCGCGATGTCCGGCGGCGTCGGCTCCAAGGCCCGGTGTACGCGCCCGCCGCGCAGCACGAGGGCGAGTTCGCGCGGCAGGACGACGGTCTGCGGGCCCGCGGGCACGAGCAGCCCCCGGGCGAGCAGCCACTCGACCGGGCTGTTGGCCTCGTCGGCGCGCACCGGCCGGTCGGCGCCGCGCACGCTGCCGGTGGGCGGTCCCCACACCAGCTTGTCGAGCACTTCGAGCGCGGCGGGCGGCGCCTGGGTCAGCAGGGCGGCGACCGCTTTGTGGTCGCCGAACATGCCGGCCATCGCGGCGATCGCGCCCACCGCGTCGGCGGTGGGCGGCAGACCGAGGTCGGCCAGTACCTCCTGCAACCGCGAAGGACCGGTCGCGCCGAGCGCCACGGCCAGCGGCGGGCCGAGCCCGGCCGGTGCGGTGCCGGCGAGGTCGCGCACGGTGCGCACGACGCGCAGCGACGACGCGGGCCCCCACAGGAGGGCGCGTACGCGCAAGGTCTCGACCGCGGCCGCGAGCTGCGGCACGTCGCCGACCAGCTCGCACAGCGCCTCGTACGCGAACCCGTCCGGCAGCACGACCGCGGCGTCTACAACCTGGAGGGTGAACCTGTCCAACCGCTCCAGAACGCGCGCGACCGATGCGCGCGTGGTCGCCCGGGTCGCCAACTGCGTCAGGTCGACCGGCACCGGCGTGGTCAGATCGGGCCGCGCGCGGAGCAGCAGCGCGATCTCGTCGTCGCCGCGCCCGCGCAGATCCTCGGCGAGCGTGCGCGGCGGCGCGCTCCCGCCGGGCGTACCGGCGGGTCTGTCCGGGGGTCTGTGGGTCGACATGGTCATCCCGACAACGTTAGCCGCTCACCCTGCCGCACCGACCTGCGGAGCGGCACCACCGCCGCGGGCTGCGGGGCGAACGGGCCGTCGCGTGGTCGACGGGTCGGACGGGTCGACGGGTCGACGCGACGTCGGCTCGTCGGCGAACAGGCGTTCCCGAGTCGTGGTGTTCCTGCGTCGTGGTGTTCCGGTTCCCCCGATCGGGGGAAAGGATCCCTCGGACCGGGACGCGGTTCTAAGCTGGAGTGCTGGTCCATCAGGATGAATCAGGCATGTCGTGGGGGCGAAAGGCCGGGCATGGATTTCGAGTGCGACCGTCTGGTCCTCCAGTACCTGGGCGAAGTCGGCGACGCCGCACAGCGCAAGCTGCGGCCCGCCGACCGGGCACGCCTGGTCGAAAGGCTGCGCGGTGAGATCGACCAGGAGCGCGAGCGGGGCAACGCCAACACCCCGGCGGCGGTCAAGGGCATCCTGACGCGGCTCGGCACGCCCGATGCGGTGGTCGCCAACGAGGTCTTCCGCGTTCCGGAGTATTCGGGCCACGCCGCGCAGGCGGGTGCCGGGATGGACGCGTCCGGCGGGGCCGCCGTGCGCGGTTCGCGGACCGCGACCATCGCCGCGCAGATCGGGTTCCGGCCCGACGCCAGCCCCGTGCCGTCGCAGCGCGACGGCTCCGAGGAGCAGGCGATGAGCGCGACGCCGATCATGCCGGTGGGCGACGGGCTGATCGGGTGGCCGGCGTACCCGATCGGGATCGCCCCGGGCGGCGCCTCGCAGTGGGAGGGCGTCGAGGAGATCGTCGGGCCCGAGCCGGTGCAGCGCGTGCCGTTGCGCGCGTCGGTGCGCGAACTGGTCACGATCGTGCTGCTGGTGGTGGGGGCGATGGTCGGGTCGGCCGTCGTCGTGGTGATAGGGCTGCTGGTCGCGTTCACCTCCGCCCTGTGGACGCTGGGCGAGAAGCGCATGGCGGGCTTCACGATCCCGATCGTGACCGTCGCGGGGTTCGCCACGGCGATGTGGCTGCGGGCGACCGATCGCGCCGGGACGGACCTGACGCGCAGTCAGGCATGGGACCGTTTCGAGGACTTGCTCCCGACGATGCCGCGCGTCTTCGGCGCCGCCGCGGCGGTGTACCTGCTGGTGGTGCTGCTGCGGAAGCAGGCGGAGTCGGGCGAGTAGCCGGGGGTCGGCGCCCCCCGCCGGACTGCGGGGCTCAGTCGGTCAGTTCGCGTAGCTCCGCGAGTACGAACTCGTCCGGGTCGGAGACCGTGCCCTGGGAGCACGAGGTGAGCCGCGAGCAGCCGCTGCGTGCGGTGCGCACCGTGATCTGGAGCAGTCGCCCGTCGGCGTCGATGTCGACGGTGGCACCGCCGTCGGCGTGGTCGACGTGCGCGAGCGGGCGTACCGCACCGATCGCGACGACGCCGGTGTGGCTGCGGGCGAACCACTCCGCGGCCTGGACGGCGGCGGGCACGCCCATGCGGCCCCGGTAGTGCGCGAGGTCGATCTCGCCGCGCAGGCAGGCCGCGCCGACCTCGGCGGCGACCGGCTCGGTGACGAGCCCGTGGTACGTGCCGTGCGGCAGCGCGACGAGGTTGGCCGCGTAGCGGTCCCCGCCGACGTGGGTGGTCTCCCACACCGGGTCGCCGTACGCCGCGTGCAGCGCCCGCACGGTCGGCCGCCCGAACTGCGCGCAGCACGGCTCGCGCTTGCCGTGCGTGCACACCAGGAGCACCGGTTCCTCGTGCGGGGTGCCCCAGCCGGGCCGCTCGCCACGCGAGACCGCACCCAGGTCGAGGGTGAACAACTCGCGCAGGTCCGCCACTTCGCGCTGCTCGGTCCACGGCTCGCCGCCGACCGAGCCGCCGGAGAACGAGACGTACACCTGGTGCGGCGGCACCGGGCGGCGGGCGCCGGGGCGTCGGATGAGCTGCGGGCGGATGCGGTACGCCGGGAGACGGTCGAGGAACTCGACGACCTCGGGGGACAGCCCGGGGGGTGCGTCGTACGCGGGCCACGGGCCGGGGTGCTCGATCAGCAGCCAGGCGTCGCAGGTCTCGGGGGCGCTGCCGAGCACCGACTCGCCCAGCGCGCGGGCGACCACCGCGCATCGGTCGGAGCCGCGTGCGGGCGCGGTCGGACTCACCGGAGGATTCAAGGCTGCCACGAGATTAGGTTAGGGTAACCTAATTCGTTACGCAAAGTCACAGCCCCGAGCGAGGGTCGATCGGGGAAGGCACAAGAGGCGTGCGAGGGTTCCCGGAGGCGCGCGCCCAGCGTACAAGTCACCCGCGCGGCAAACGACACGCCGGGTCGCACCGCGCGGCACCGCGCAGAGGCTCGTGCCGGATCAGTCGGGCACGCTGCGTCGCTGCCCGCGCGCCGTCGCGACGACACCGCCGATCAGGACCGCGAGTCCGAGCGGCATCAGCACGCTCAGCAGGTAGACCGCTCGGGGCAGCGCGTCGGCGCCGATCAGGAACGGTGTCAGGGTCGCCAGGGTGGCCACGGCGCCGACGGCGAACACGATCGTGCCGACGCGGACCGCGGTGTCGGCGCGGCCCGCCTCGCGGGGCGCCGTGCGGGAGGAATCGATGGTGCTCACCACCCCACGGTACTTGGCCCGTGCGGCTGTTCCCGCGCGGGTATCCCCGTGTGCCGCGTCGGTCGCGACCGTTAGCCTGGGTGGGTGAACGGGGGCGTCATGCGCTTACCCGTCGCGGCATCACCCTGTTCTGCTCCGGTCCCGACCGTCCAGATGGCGACGTCCCGACACAGGCGAGGTCCTCCGTGCCCACCGGCAAGGTCAAGTGGTTCGACACCGAGAAGGGCTTCGGCTTCCTCTCCCGCGACGACGGCGGCGACGTCTTCGTCCACTCCTCCGCGCTGCCGCAGGGTGTCGACTCGCTCAAGCCCGGCATGCGGGTCGAGTTCGGCATCGTCGAAGGCCGCCGGGGTGAACAGGCGCTGTCCGTACGCGTCCTGGACCCGCGTCCGTCGGTGGTCGCCGCGACGCGCAAGAAGCCCGACGAGATGACGGTCATAGTCGAGGACGTCATCAAGGTGCTCGACGGCGTGTCCAACACCCTGCGCCGGGGCCGCTACCCGGACAAGACGACCGCGCACAAGGTCGCCGAACTGCTGCGCGCCGTGGCGGACCAGATAGAGAGCTGAGACCCGAGGACGAAGAGCCGAGGCCCGCCCCGCGGCCGCCCGGACCCGCGAACCGGGCCGGGGGCCGCAGCGCGGGCCTCAGTGCCCCGGGAACGCCAGCAGATGGGCGGGGACGGCCGGGACCAGCCCCGCGTCCGCCGCGCGCCCCAGCAGGCCGTGCACCGCCGCGTAGCCCTCGTCGCCGAGGTCGCGGGTGAACTCGTTGACGTACAGGTCGATATGGCGCTCCTGCACGGACGGGCTCATCTCCTGCGCGTGCTCCTGGACGTACGCGCGCGACGCCGCCGGGTCCGCCCACGCGTGCTCCACCGACGCCCGCGCCGCGGCCGCCAGGGCCGGCAGGTCCAGCGAGCGCCGGGCGACGATCGCCCCCAGCGGGATCGCCAGACCCGTGTCGGCCTCCCACTCCTCACCCATGTCGGCGAGGCAGGCGAGCCCGTACTGCTGGTACGTGAACCGCGCCTCGTGGATCACCAGCCCCGCGTCCACCACCCCGTCGCGCACCGCGGGCATGATCTCGTGGAACGGCATGACCCGGATCTCGCCGGCCCCGCCCGGGATCGCCCGCGCCGCCCACAGGCGGAACAGCAGGTAGGCGGTGGACCGTTCGCTCGGCACCGCCACGACGCGGCCCGCCAGGTCGGCGGGCGCGTGCGCCTCGCGGGCCAGCACCAGCGGCCCGCAGCCGCGGCCGAGCGCGCCGCCGCAGGGCAGCAGGGCGTACTCGTCGAGGACCCAGGGCAGGGCGGCGTACGAGATCTTCAGGATGTCCAGACCGCCGCGCCGGGCAAGGTCGTTGGTGATGTCGATGTCCGCGTACGTGACATCGACCTCGGGCGCGTCCGGCACCAGCCCGTGCGCCCACGCGTGGAACGTGAACGTGTCGTTGGGGCACGGCGAGTACGCCATGGACAGGGTTGTCGCTGTCATGCTCGCTCCTCGCGCAGTTCGGGCAGGATCGCGGCCGCCGCGACGCCCAGCGCGCGCAGGGCGTCGGGGATGCGCCACGCGTCGCGGTCGCGGGGACCCACCGGGTTGGAGATCGTGCGCAGTTCGCAGAAGGGCACGCCGGCCGCGTGCGCGGCGGTGGCGACGCCGAAGCCTTCCATCGCCTCCGCGGCGGCCCGCGGGTGACGGCGGGTCAGCTCGGCGGCACGGGCGGCCGAGCCGGTGACCGTCGAGACGGTCAGGACGGCGCCGACGGCGACGTCGAGGACAGTGCCCCGTGCGGCCTTCGCGATGCGCTCGACCAGGTCGGAGTCGACGTCGAACACACCGGTGCCGAAACCGAGTTCGTCGATCGGCAGGAACCCGTCCGCGGTCTCCGCGCCGAGGTCGGCCGCGAGGATCCGGTCCGCGACGACCAGCGACCCGACGGGCGCGGCCCCGGCGAAGCCGCCGCCGACGCCGGCGCTGACGACGAGGTCGTAGGCGGTACGCGCGAGCGCGGCAGCCGTACCCGCGGCCGCGGCGGCGGGACCGACCCCGGCGGCCACGGCATCGACACCGGGCGCCGCGCCGCCGCCGAGCACGGCGTCGCGCTCGGCGGGGACGGCGGTGACGACGAGGATCCGCACCGGGAGGGGCTTACTTCTTCTCGAGCACGAAGGTCCAGGCGCCGACCGAGTCGCCCGCCTTGTTGACCTTGACGACCGCGACCTGGATCTGCTTTTCGTCCTCGAACGCGTCCTCGGGGACGGTGTACATGTTCTGGAACGTCTTGTCCTTGATGACGTCGCTCTCGCGCTCGCCGATCTGCAGCTTCCAGCCGGAGTCCGCGAGTTCCTTGTCGACGCCGACGCGCAGCGTGGTGCCCGTGGTCACCTTGAGGACCTTGCTGTCCTTGCTGCACTCCCTGGTCTTCGCTTCGTCGGCCAGGTCGGACTTCGAGCAGCTCTCCTCGATGGCCACGGAGTCGCTGCCGTTGACCAGGGTCACGATGGGAGTCGGCTTCTCACAGCCCGTCAGGGCGAAGGCCCCGAGGACAACTGCGCCCGCGACGGCGGCATGGCGGCGGATCATCATGATCCGAAGGTTACCGGGCGCCGCGCAGCCGGAAGCCGGGGGACCGTGCCGGGCGCGATCGGCGCGTCGTGAGCCTGCGTCCGGTCAGCACCAGCGCCAGGACCAGCACGCCCGCCGCGATGCCCATGCCGAGCGTGCCGTTCAGCGGCAGCACGATGCCGACACCGCCGCCGACCACCCACGCCAGTTGCAGTGCGGTCTCGCTGCGCGCGAAGGCGGACGTACGCACTTCCTCGGGGATGTCGCGCTGGATCATCGCGTCGAGGGACAGCTTGCCGAGCGCCTGCGCGAGCCCCGCGACGGCCGCGACCGCGAGCACCGTGGTCAGCCCGTAGAACGTCGCCGCCGCCACCGCGGAACCCGCCGCGGTCAGCACCACGCCGACGATGATCGCCTCGGGCGCTTTCGACTTGAACCACGCGCCGAGCCCCGTGCCGATCGCGTTGCCGACCGCCGCCGCGACCACGACCGCGCCGAGGGCCTGCTTGTTGTCGAGCCCCGCGACCGGTTCCTCGCGCAGCAGGAAGCCCAGGAACATCACCAGGAAGCCGGAGAACCAGCGCAGCGACGCGTTCGCCCACAGGGCCAGGACGACGGACGGACCCACGCTGCGCAGTCGCCGGGTCGTCTTCGCGGTGGCTTTCGCCGCCGTCTTCGCGGCGGCCTTGGAGTCGGCCTCGGCTTTGGCTTCCGCCTTGGCCTCGGCCTTGGCTTCGGCCTTGGCCTCCGCTCGGGCCGCGGCTGTGGAGGCATATGTGGACCCGGGTTCGGCCTCCGCCGCCTTGGCGGCGTTCCTGGCCCGGCGCGGGTGCGGGAAGTGGCTCTCGTGGTCGGCCCCCGGCGCCTCACGCGTGAACGTCGCCTTGTCCTCGCCCTCGGGGGAGTCGACCTTGGCGGGCAGCGCGAAGGACAGCCCGGCGCCGAAGACGAAGACGGCGACCGCCGCGTACATGATCCACGGGGTGCCGGCGGTCACCTTGAGGAGCCCCGCGACTGGGGCCGCGATCAAGGTGCCGGCCAGGCCGAACATCGTGATCCGCGAGTTCACCTTCACCAGCGACATCGAGCGCGGCTGGAGCCGGGGCACCACCGCGCTGCGCGACACGCCGTACGCCTTCGAGGTCATCAGGACCGCGAACGCCTCCGGGTACAGCTCCAGGCCGCCGTTCTCCACCGCCCCGGCCATCATGAACGCCAGAACCGCGCGTACGAGCATGGTCACGGCCATCGCGACCCGCCGACCGCGCCGCAGCCGGTCCAGCAGCGGGCCGATCACCGGGGCCATCAGTGCGAACGGCGCCATCGTGATCAGGAGGTAGAGGGCCACCCGGTCGCGCGCCTCGCCGGTCGGCACCGAGAAGAAGACCGTGGTCGCCAGCGCGATGGTGACGAGGGCGTCACCCGCGTTGTTGATCGCGTGCAGCTCGATCAGCTTGCCGAGGCCGCTCTCCTTGGCGCCCTTCGAGTCCGCCGCGCGCCGGAACCGCCCGCCGACCGACTTCGGCAGCCCGCCGAACCAGGACACGCCGCGGCGGAACCGGCCGGTGCCGGTCGCGCTGCTGCCGCGTACCCGTACCGTGCCGGTTCTGATTTCACTTCGTGTCCGCAAGGCTCCCACCCCTTGAATCCTGCCCTTCTTCGCCGGGGATACGTGTATTGGTGACACGCCGAAGGGGCGCGCCGGTTGCGCGCTCCGTACAGGATTCCGTGCCTCTTGAGGGTAGCCCTCGCCATCACGCCCGGTGGTTGAGAGAGAATCACTCTCGTGAGTGCCCCGATCCGTAGTCGAATCCCCGATCGCCTGTGTGCGGAGGCGGTCGAACTTGCCCTTGCCGCCGCCGAGGATGTCGCTGGCCCGGGCAGGGTCGGCGAGCATCTTGGAGTGGCGGTTGACGGCGATCGCGTCGTCACCCATCTCTTCGCGTGCCGAGAGGACGCGTACCAGGGCTGGCGGTGGGCTGTCACCGTCGCCCGAGCCCCACGCGCCAAGCTGGTCACCGTCGACGAGACGGTGCTCGTGCCCGGCCCTGATGCCCTGCTGGCCCCCGAGTGGGTGCCGTGGAGCGACCGCCTGCGCCCAGGCGACCTCGGCGTCGGCGACCTGCTGCCGACCAAGGAGGACGACGAGCGCCTCGAACCCGGATACGCGGACGTCGACCCGGTGTCCGCGGAGGAGCCGGTCGGCTTCGGTCCGGCGGCGGTGGCGTACGAGCTCGGCCTCGGCCGTGCCCGTGTGCTCTCGCCGCTCGGCCTCGGCCTGGCCGCGGACCGCTGGGAGGAACACTTCGGCGTACGCACGCCGATGGCCCAGGCCGCGCCCGCCCACTGCGTGTCGTGCGGGTTCCTGGTCAAGATCGGCGGTCCGCTCGGCCAGGCCTTCGGCGTGTGCGCGAACGAGTACGCACCCGCCGACGGCCACATGGTCTCCCTCGGCTTTGGCTGTGGAGGCCACTCCGAGGCCGCCGTCATGCCCGCCGTCCCCCAGGTCGCCGACCCCGTGGTCGACGACTACGACGTCGAGCCGGTACGCGTCCACCACGACGCGGGCTCGGTCGACGACGCGGAACCGGGGGAGGACCTGGGCCATTCGTGAGGCGGTGGGGTTCGGGCCCGAACCCCACCGAACCCCCGCCCGCATCCGTGTGCATTCGTTCGCATCCGCCTGCACCTGCCCGAACCAAGGCCTGAACGCCCCGGGCCCGACGCCTGGGCACCTCGGCGCCCCGGCTTGAACTCGGCTGCGTTTTGTCGGGTGTAGGGGGGTTCGCCGCCGAAGCGGGGGGCAGGATTTGCCAAGCGGGGTGGGGTTGCGGAGAGAGTTGTGGCCATGGGCACCGAGGACATCTTCGCGACGGCTGGGCTGCGGCAGGCGGTTCTGGACGCGTGGGCCGCACAACCGGCACGGTTCCGGGAGGACGCCAACGCCGAGGAAGAGCTTGCCCTCGGCGGGTACCGCGACCGCCTGGTCGTGGAGCTGGCGCAGAACGCCGCCGACGCGGCGGCGCGTACCGGACGGCCCGGACGGCTGCGGCTGACGCTGCGGGACGGCGTCCTCACCGCGGCGAACACCGGCGAGCCGCTGCACGCGGACGGCGTTCTCGCGCTGTCCACGCTGCGGGCCTCCGCGAAGCGGGACGAAGGCCCCGGCACCGTCGGCCGCTTCGGGGTCGGCTTCGCCGCCGTCCTGGCGGTGTCCGACGAGCCGTCGGTCGTCTCCGGCACCGGCGGCGTCCGGTGGTCCCTCCGCGAGGCACGGGAGTTGGCCGCGGGCGTCCCGGGGATCGCCGACGAGGTCGTACGGCGCGACGGCGCCGTCCCGATACTCCGCCTGCCGATGCCGGCCGAGGGCACGCCGCCCGACGGCTACGACACGGCGGTCGTGCTGCCGCTGCGCGACGGTGCCGCGACCGACCTGGCCGCGCGCCTGCTCGCCGAGATCGACGACGCGCTGCTGCTGACCCTGTCCGGACTCGGCGAGATCGTCGTCGAGACGGACCGCGGCGTCCGCACGCTCTCTCGGCGCGACGACCAGGGCACGGTCGTGGTCGCCGACCAGGACCACCAGACGCGGTGGCGCGTCAGCTCCGCGGCCGGCGCGCTGGACGCGGGCCTGCTCGCGGACCGCCCCACCGAGGAACGCCTGCGCGGCACCTGGTCGGTGCTGTGGGCCGTGCCGGTCGACGCCGCGGGCGCCCCGCTGCCGCTGCACGGCGGAGGTGCCGAATGGCGGGCCGGAGGGACGCCGTTGAGCCTCGACACGGCGAACGAAGACGGCACGCCGCGCGGTTCCGTGCCGGTACGCCCCGTCGTGCACGCGCCCACGCCCTCGGACGAACCGCTGGGCCTGCCCGCGCTGCTCATCGCCTCGTTCCCGCTCGACAGCACCCGGCGGCACGTCGCGCCGGGCCCGCTCCGCGACTTCCTCGTGGCGCGGGCCGCAGACAGCTACGCCGAGATGGTGCGTGACTGGCCGACTCCGTTCACGCGCGCCCTGCTGAGCCTGGTGCCCGGCACCGCGCCCGAGGGTGAGCTGGACGCGTTGCTGCGCCGGTCCGTCCTCGCCCGGCTCGCCGAGACGCCTTTCCTGCCCACCGCGTTCGCGGGTGCGGACGGCTCGGACGCGGCCGCGTCCGGCAGGTCCGATGCCGGTTCCGACCTGAGTTCCGACCTGAGTTCCGGCCTCGGGTCCGGCCTGAGTTCCGCCCTCGGTTCGCACGCCGGTTCCGACCCCGGTCCCTACGCCGGTTCCGACGCCGGTGCCGGCGAGGAGGCCGCGCCGCGCCGGGTACGCCCGCGGGACGCGGTCGTCCTGGACGGTGCCTCCCCGGGGCTGGTCGCCGCGCTGGCCCCCGTCCTGCCCGGGCTGATCCCGGCCGGTCTGGACAAGTCGCCGGCGCTGCGTGCGCTGACCGTACGCCGCCTCCCGCTCGCCGAGGTCGTCGACCAACTCGCCGCACTGGAACGCGAACCCGAGTGGTGGCACGGCCTGTACGCGGCCCTCGACCCCGCCGACCGCGACGCGCTCGGCGCCTTGCCGGTGCCGCTCGTGGACGGCCGCCTCGTGCGCGGCCCCCGGCATCTCCTGCTCCCCGGGCCGGACACCCCCAAGCCCGCCGTGCTGGAGCCGCTGGACCTGCGCATCGTGCACCCGGACGCGGTGCACCCGCTGCTGGAGCGCCTCGGCGCGCTCCCGGCCGCGCCGCGCACCGTCCTGGCCGACCCCGCGGTCCGGGCGGGCGTAGCCGCCGCGGACGACCACGACGACCCGGACGCGTTCACCGACGCCGTCCTCGAACTCGTACGCGCCGCACACCTGGCCCCGGGCGAGGAGCCGTGGCTCGCCGAGCTGCCGCTGCCCGACGACCAGGGCGACCTGCTCGCCGCCGGCGAACTCATGCTGCCCGGAAGCGCGTTGACCGCCCTGGTCGAACCGGGCACGCTCGGCGTCGCGGACCAGGAGCTGGTCGAGCGCTGGGGGCCCGACGTACTGCGCGCGGTCGGCGTGCTCGACACGTTCGGCCTGGTGGCCGAGGAGGACGTGGTCCTCGACCACGACGCCTGCGACCACGACCTGGACCTGGAGGAGGACTGGCTCGACGACGTCCTCGACCACCTCCCCGACCCCGAAGTGCCGCCGGTGCTGCCCGCGTTCACCGCGGTCCGCGACCTCGACCTGGTGGCCGACGACGCGTGGGAGGACGCGCTCGACCTGCTCGCCGTCCCGCCGCTGCGGGCCGCGGTGATCGAGCCCGCGCGCGTACTGCTGCCGGACGGCGGCCGGGCCGAGATCCCGTCGTACACGGCGTGGTGGCTGCGCGGGCACCCGGTGCTCGACGGCCGTCCACCCGCCGGCCTGCTGGCCACGGGCGCCGATCCCGCGCTGCACGGCCTGTACGACGAGGTCGACTCGCACCTCGACGACGTGTTCCTGCGCGCGCTGGGCGTGCGTACCACGCTCGCCGCGCTGCTCGCCGAGCCCGGCGGGCCGGACGAGTTGCTCGACCGGCTCGCGAAGCGCTCCAACGACGTCGGACGCGATCAACTCCGGCTTCTCTACACGGCGTTGGCCGATGTGGACATGGACCGGGTCGACGCCCCGCACGAGGTGCGCGCCGTCGTGGCCGGCCGCCTGACCGTCGTGGACGCCAGCTCGGCCGCAGTCGCCGACGCGCCGGACCTGGCCGCGCTGCTGGCCGAGGCACCCGCGTGGGCGCTGCTCCCGGTACGCCCCGACCGCGCGACCGCGCTCGCCGAACTGCTGCAACTGCCCCTGGTCTCCGAAGTGGTGCCCGGGACGGTGCTCTCCGAGGGCACCCGCAACCCCGTTCCCGAGGCGGTCCTCGCCGCCCTCGCGGGCGCACCGACCGAGTACGTCGAGCACGGCGAGCTCCTGGTGGCGGGTCCCGACGGCGCCGAACTCGAGGCGGAGTGGCGGTTCGTCGACGGCGAGGTGCACGCGACCACGTTCGAGGGCCTGGCCCGCGGACTCGCCTGGGCCGCGGGGGAGTGGCACCGCCGCTTCGAGGTCGCGCAACTGCTGGCCGACCCGTCGCTCGCCCATGTCCTGGACGCGGAAAGGGACTTCGACAACCCGATGTGACGGCCGCGAAGGCGGCGGCGGCCCGGCTCAGTCGTCCGGGGCTTCGGCCGTCGTCCGGGGCTTCGGCCGACGTGGCCGACCTGGCTGACTTCGCCGCCTTCGCCTATGCCTTTTCCTTCGCCTCTGTCTTCGCGGAGTCGGCCCCCGCCTGCCAGGAGACCGCCGCCGGGTGTCTGCGCCGGACCCACCCGGACAGGTGCCAGCCGAACTCCAGGACGCCCATCCCGGCGAGCCCGATGCCCACCGCGATACCCCAGTTGGGCAGGTCGTCCGGGTAGAGCGCGAAGAAGTCGGACAGGAACGGTACGAACATCGCGAGCAGGTAGCCGCCGCCCATCGCGGCGATGAGGACGAGCTTCCACCACGCGTACGGCCGGGCGACGATCGCGAGGATCCACATCGCGACCATGAACAGCGTGATCGTCGCCGCGGTGCGGTCCTGCTCCAGGCTCGACCCGTGGTTGAGCCGGGCCAGCCAGTACGTCAGGAAGGTGGTGCCCGCCGCCACCACTCCGGCCGGCACCGCGAAGCGCAGCACGCGCGGCACGAAGCCCGGCCGGGCCCGCTCGGTGTTCGGTCCGAGGGCGAGGAAGAACGCCGGCGTGCCGATCGTCAGCGTGCCGATGAGCGTGAGGTGCCGGGGCAGGAACGGGAACGGCAGGCTCGCCACGCCGGTGAGCAGCGACAGCAGCAGGGCGTACACGGTCTTCGACAGGAACAGGTTCGCGACCCGCTCGATGTTGCCGATGACCCGGCGGCCTTCCGCCACCACGGCGGGCAGCGTCGCGAACTTGTTGTCCAGCAGCACGATTTGCGCCACCGAGCGGCTCGCCGCACTGCCCGAACCCATCGCCACGCCGATGTCGGCGTCCTTGAGGGCGAGTACGTCGTTGACGCCGTCGCCGGTCATCGCGACCGTGTGCTCCTTGGACTGGAGCGCCGCCACCATCGCGCGCTTCTGCTGCGGCGTCACGCGGCCGAAGACCGTGTTGTCGTCGAGCTCCTGGGCGAGTTCGGCGCGGTCCTCGGGCAGCGTGCGGGCATCCACCGGGTGTTCGGCGCCGGCCAGTCCGAGCTTGCCGGCGACCGCACCCACGGACAGCGCATTGTCACCGGAGATGACCTTCGCGGCGACCGCCTGGCTCGCGAAATACCGGAGTGTGTCCGCCGCGTCGGGGCGTAGCCGCTGCTCCAGGACCACCAGGGCGGCGGGCGCCGCGTGCTCGGCCGCCCGGTCGCCCAGCGGGCCGTCCGCCTTGGCGAGCAGCAGTACGCGCAACCCCTGCGCGCCGAGTTCGTCGACGTCGCGCAGCACCGGGTCGCCCTGCGGCAGCAGGACGTCCGGTGCGCCCAGCAGCCACGACCCCTCGCCCGCGAACGTCGCGCCGCTCCACTTGCGGGCCGACGAGAACGGCTCGACGCCGGTGACCCGCCACCCGTCGCCCTCGGGCGCCGGATGCGCGTCGATGATCGCCTGGAGGCTCGCGTTGGGCCGGGGGTCGGAGGTGCCGAGTGCGCCCAGGGCCTCCTTGACCGGCAGGTCGGGGGCGAGCGTACGCACCTCGCCGACGTCCATGCCGCCCTCGGTCAGCGTGCCCGTCTTGTCGAGGCACACGACGTCGACCCGGGCCAGGCCCTCGATCGCGGGCAGTTCCTGGACGAGGCACTGCTTGCGGCCCAGGCGCACCACGCCGACCGCGAACGCGACCGAGGTGAGCAGCATCAGACCCTCGGGGACCATGGTGACGACGCCCGCCACCATGCCGGTCATCGCGCCGGAGAAGTCGCCCTTGTTGCTGCGCAGTTGGCTGACGAGCAGGAGGATCCCGACCGGGACCATGAGCCAGGTGACGTACTTGAGGATCACGTCGAGACCGGAGCGCAGCTCGGACCGGGTGAGGGTGAAGCGGCTGGCCTCCTCGGCGAGGCGGGCGGCGTAGGCGTCCCGGCCGACCTTGGTCGCGCGGAAGGCGCCGTTGCCGGCCGCGACGAAGCTGCCGGACATCACCGGGTCGCCGGGGTGCTTGTGCACCGGGTCGGACTCGCCGGTCAGCAGCGACTCGTCCAGTTCCAGCCCGTCCGCCTCGACGACCACGCCGTCGACCACGATCTGCTCGCCCGCGCCGATGGCGCAGACGTCGTCGAGCACGAGTTCGCGGGGCGTGACGTCGGTGGTGCGGCCGTCGCGGCGGACCCGGGGCTTGGCCTCGCCGACCATGGCGAGGGCGTCCAGGGTCTTCTTGGCGCGCAGCTCCTGGATGATGCCGATCGCCGTGTTGGCGACGATGACCAGGCCGAACAGACCGTCCTGTGGTGCGCCGAACACCATGATGATGACAAACAGCGTGCCGATGATCGCGTTGAAGCGGGTGAAGACGTTGGCCCGCACGATGTCGCGGGCGCTGCGGCTGGAGCGGGCCGGGACGTCGTTCACCTCGCCGCGCGCGACACGTTCGGCGACCTGGGCCGAGGTGAGGCCCTCGGGGGACGTCTCGGCGGGCGGCGGAGCCTCGGCGTCGATCATGAACCGACGTTACGTCATGAGATGTCAGATTCTGTGGCGCTTTGGCGTGGGCTCGGCCGTCCGCGTGACCCGGGCCGGCGGCTCTTGGCGGCGACGTCGACAGCCCTCGGCAGCCTCGGCGTCGGCCTCGGGCGGTGAGTTGAGGCGGCGACGTCAGGTGGCGACGTGCGGTGGCGGGGTCAGCGGCTCTGGTCCGCGCGGCGGCGGATGGCGTCGCGGCGGCGCCGGACGTACCAGAGGCCGAGCAGGCCGAGGCCGGCGCCGGCGAGCGCGCACCACGGCCACCACTCGCGGCCGTCGCGCTCCAGCGTGTCGCGGAACGGCAGACAGAGGAGGAAGAGGCCGAACCAGACGAGCGTGCCGATGCCGACGATCTTCACGTCGTCGGCTTCCAGCGGCTCGGGGTCGGGGCGGCGGATCCGGCCGGACGCGGGCGGCGGTGCGTCGCCGGACGCGGCGTCGGCGTCGTGGACCGTCGCGGCGTCGGAGTACGTCTCGGCGGCCGGAGCGGCCGGAGCGGAGCCCGGGACGGCCGGGTCGGAGTCCGGCGGGCCCGGGGTGCCGCGGCGGTCGTCGCCTGCGTGGTCGTCGTGCTCGCCGCCGGTGTCGGCGGCGAATGCCGCGGTGTCGTACGAGTCCATGTCGTACGACTCCTCGGGCGACGTACGCCGCCGCTTCCCGTGCCTGCTCACAAAGGGCAAGGCTACTGGCCCGTCCGGTCCCGTCGCCGCAGGGCCTGTCGCGCACCTCGTTGCGCACCTCGCCTGTGGCGCGCCTCGCCCCGTGGCTTGCGTGCCCCTCCCGTCCTCTCGGGTGAGTTCCGGGCAGTGCGGGGAGTTTCGGCCCGAACCGGGCCGCCGGGCGGTGTAGGGAGTGATCAGCGGGACCGCGCCCGGTTCCACGTCCGCCGCCCGTACCCCCGAGGGGCCGCCATGACCGCCGACGCCCCCGCAGCCGCCCACCGCGGGCCCACGCCGCCCGGTCGCGGACTCGCGGGCGCGCTCGACCGCTTCTTCGCGATCTCCGCACGCGGGTCGTCGCTCGTGCAGGAGACCCGCGGCGGCGTCGCCACCTTTTTCACGATGGCGTACATCGTCGTCCTGAATCCGATCGTCCTGAGCGGAGCCACCGACAAGTACGGCCAGCACCTGTCGCACGGCCAACTCGTCACCGCGACCTGCCTGGTCGCCGGCGTCATGACGGTGATCATGGGGGTCGCCGGCAACATCCCGCTCGCGATCGCCGCGGGGCTCGGCCTCAACGGCGTGGTGGCCTTCCAGATCGCGCCCGAGATGTCCTGGCCGGACGCCATGGGCCTGGTGGTGTGGTCGGGCATCGCCATCGTCGTCCTGGTCGTGACCGGCCTGCGCCAGATGATCATGGACGCCATCCCGATGGCCCTCAAGCAGGCCATCGGCGTCGGCATCGGCCTGTTCATCGCGTTCCTGGGCCTGGTCGACGCGGGCTTCGTCACCCGTACGCCGGACTCCGCCGGGTCGACGGTGCCGGTGACCCTCGGGCCCGACGGGCAGCTGCAGGGCTGGCCCACCCTGGTCTTCTGCGCGGGGGTGCTGCTGACGTTCGTGCTGCTGGTCCGCCGGGTCCGCGGCGCGATCCTGATCGGCATCGTGTCGATGACCGTGCTCGCGATGCTGGTCGACGCGGTGGCGGACGTCCCCGACAAGCAGTGGGGCCTGATCAGCCCGGACCTGCCCGGCGGCGTGGTCGGCACCCCGGACTTCGGCCTCGTCGGGGACGTCAGCCTGCTCGGCGCCTTCGCGGAGGCCGGCGTGCTCACCGCGGCGATCTTCGTCTTCACGCTGATGCTCTCGGACTTCTTCGACGCGATGGGCACGATCATCGGCGTCACCAACGAGGCCGGGCTGCTGGACGCGGACGGCAGGCTGCCCGGCATCGGCCGCGTGCTGCTCGTCGACGGCTTCGCGGCGGTCGCGGGCGGCGCGGCGTCGTGCTCGTCCAACACGTGCTTCGTCGAGTCGACGGCGGGCGTCGGCGAGGGGGCGCGTACCGGCTTCGCCAACCTCGTCACCGGCGGGCTGTTCCTCGGGGCGCTGTTCCTCACCCCGCTGGCCACGGTCGTGCCCTACCAGGCCGCGACGCCGGCCCTCGTCGTCGTGGGCTTCCTGCTGATGACCCAGGTCAAGGACATCGACTGGACCGACTGGCCGCTCGCCGTGCCGGCGTTCCTGACGATCGTGCTCATGCCGTTCACCTTCAGCATCACCAACGGCATCGGCGCCGGTTTCCTCGCGTACGTCGTCATCCGGGCCGCCACCGGCCGCGCCCGCGAAGTGCCCTGGCTGCTCTGGGTCGTCGCCGCGTTCTTCCTCGTGCATTTCGGCATCGACCCGGTCGAGCAGGTGCTCGGCGTCGAATAGCCGGGCGTGCGGGCGCGGGTGAAGCGCGGCCGGGGACGGTCGGGGAGCGGGCGGGGCCGCCGCCCAAGCGAACGGTGCGGTCGGATCGTGCACGGGTCTTGTGTCGTCGCGCCGCCGACGCCAGGATCGGCCGCGTGGGCATGGAGCGCGGAACCATCGACGACGTTCCCCTCGCGGCGCTGTTCCCCGGCGCGCCGACACACGACCTGGACCATGTACGCCGGGTTGCCGCGGCCGTCGACACGCTCCGCCTCGCGGCCGAGCCGCCCGAGTGGGAGTGGTTCCGCGACCACGCGGCGTGCCCCGACCCCCTCCCGGAGGGCATCACGCCGCTCGTGCTGACCACGACCGTGGCTCTGGTCCACGAGGAGACGGGCGTGGACTGGCTCGAACTCGAACTCGACGTCGCGTGGATACGCCCGGGCGGCCTGGCCGCGCTCGCGGCGGTGAGCGTGGCGTGCTGGTGCGACATCGACCACAACACGCACTACCCGGTCGAGACGGTGGTCGACGTACGCAACGGCCTCCCGCTGGGAGAGGCGTTCGAGCACGCCGCGAGCCGCCTGCCCGCGTGGCTCGCGTGCCCCCGCGACCCGGAGTACTGGCGTGCCCAGGCCGCGCTGCCCGCCCGGCCGAAACTGCTGCCGCGCCTGCGCCCGGAGTAGCCGGGACGGCCCGGCGGCGCGACGCACGGACCGGCGCGGACCCCCGTGGTACGCGCGGAATAAGCGCCGCCGGGCAAACCGTTACCGTTAGCGAAAGTAATGATCTAAGCTAACGAAGGTGTCCTTGTCCGATGCCGACCGCGCCGCGGTCGCCGTGCTCCGTGCGTCCGTGCTCAAACTCTCCCGCCGCCTGCGCAACCAGCGTGCCGACGAGACCCTGAGCCCCACGCAACTGTCGGTGCTGACCATCCTGGTCGCACGTGGCGCCATGACGCCGGGTGAACTCGCCCGGCACGAAAAGGTGCAGCCGCCCTCGATGACCCGCGTCATCGCCGGCCTCGAGGAACGCGGGCTGGTCCGCCGCGACCCGCACCCCGAGGACCGGCGCCAGATCACCGTCACCGCGACGGAGCCGGCCGCCGAGGTCGTCGCCGAGAGCCGACGGCTCGGGAACGCGTGGCTCGCCGCGCACCTGGAGGCGCTGACCGAGGAGGAGTTGGCGGCGTTGCGCGCCGCCGTGCCGGTACTGGAACGGCTCGCGCAACTCTGACACGCCCCCCGGGCGGAGGTCGGACAACGGACAAGCGGGAACGCTCGCGCTCCCGCACACCCGACCGACCGCTCGATGAAAGGGGCGTCTTGACGGCCACCGCGCACCCGGCCACTGCCCGAACCTCGATGTTCTCCTCGCTGCACAACCGCAACTACCGTCTGTTCGCCGCGGGGCAGATGGTGTCCAACACCGGTACCTGGATGCAGCGCCTGGCGCAGGACTGGCTGGTCCTCAAGCTCACCGGCAGCGCCATGGCGCTGGGCATCACGACCGGCCTGCAGTTCCTCCCGATGCTGCTCTTCGGCCTGTGGGGCGGCGCCGTCGCCGACCGCTACGGCAAGCGGCGCCTGCTCATCGCGACCCAGGCCGCGATGGGTCTGCTCGCCGCGATCCTGGCCGTCCTGGACCTCGCCGGCGTCGTCGACGTGTGGCACGTCTGGCTGCTGGCCCTCGGCCTCGGCTTCGCCACCGCGATCGACAACCCGACCCGGCAGACCTTCGTCGTCGAGATGGTCGGCCGCCGCGACCTGCCCAACGCGATCAGCCTGAACTCGGCCAACTTCCAGCTCGCCCGGATCACCGGCCCGGCCGTCGCGGGCCTGCTCATCGCCGCGATCGGCACCGGCTGGGTGTTCGCCGTGAACGCGCTGTCGTACATCGCCGTCATCCTCGGCCTCCTCGCCATGCGGGCGCGCGACCTGACCCCGACCGCACCGGTCAAGCGCGAGCCGGGGCAACTGCGCGAGGCGCTGCGGTACGTCCGGGCCCGCCCGGACCTGCTCGCCGTCTTCGCCCTGGTCGGATTCGTCGGCACGTTCGGCTTCAACTTCGCCGTCACCCTCGGCGGCTTCGCGAACCAGGTCTTCCACGCCGGCCCGGGTGCCTTCGGCCTGCTCAACACCGTCTTCGCGCTCGGCTCGCTGGGCGGCGCGCTGCTCGCCGCCCGCCGCGGCCGCTCGCGCATGGGCATGCTCATCGGCGCGGCCTTCGCGTTCGGCGCGCTCAGCATGGTGGCCGCGGTCATGCCCGGCTACTGGAGCTTCGCCCTCGCGCTGGTGCCGATCGGCATCGCCGGAATCACCTTCAACACGGCCGCGAACTCCACCGTGCAGCTCAGCGTCGACGCCGCCCTGCGTGGCCGGGTCATGGGCCTCTACATGCTGGTGTTCATGGGCGGTACACCGCTCGGCGGCCCGCTCGTCGGCTGGATCGCGGAAACGTACGGACCGCGCGTCGCCCTGCTTTTCGGCGGCCTTGTGTCGGCGTCGACCGCGGTCGCCGTGGGCATGATCCTGGCGCGGCGCACCGGCAAGCGGCTGCGCCTGCGGGTCCGGCCCCACCCGGCGGTGCACGTCGTCGACCGCACGCCCACGCCGCGGCCCGATCCCGTTGCGGCCTGATGCGGACGCCTTCGATCAGGAACTGACACGTCGTCAATATCGTTACAGGGAAAGGCAAATCTTTCGCCGTCAGGAATCCGTTCGAGTGACCGAAATCATCGACACCGGTCGTTCGCGGCTGGAACGATTGATTCATGGACTATGCGCGATTCCAGGATTTCTTCCAGGCGGAGGGGCTGCGCCTGGCGGAATCGGCTGCGGCGGGACTGGACATCCCGGTCCCGTCCTGCCCGGGATGGACGGTCGCCGACGTCGTGGGGCACACCGGAACGGTGTACCTGACGGCGGCCGAGTGGCTGCGGATCGGCCACCGTCCGGACGCCCCCGACAACAGCGCGCCGAAGGGCGACGTCCTCGCCTGGTACGGCGAGGCGCTGGCCGAGCTGCGTGCCGAACTCGCCCGCCGCGACCCCGACCGTCCGGCCTTCGAGGACGACGGCGACGGGGCGGTGGGCTTTTGGTACCGGCGGCTCGCCCACGAGGCGGCGATGCACCGCACCGACATCGAGATGGCGGTGGGTGACCCCGGGCCGATCGACCTCGAACTCGCGGTCGACGGCATCGACGAGGCGCTGCGGGTGCTGCTGCCGCTGCGGTACGACGGGGGCGGGTTCGACGCCGCGGTCGGCCGTACCGTCGGCGTGCACTGCCACCACCACAACTGGCGGCTCACGCTGCACCGCGACGCGGTGGAGGTGTCCCGGTCGCCGGGCTTCACCGATGCCGCGGTACGCGGGGAACCCGGCGACCTGCTGCTGTACCTGTGGGGGCGGCGCCCGGGGACCGTCGTCTCGCGCACCGGGGACACCACCGTGCTTGCGGCGTTCCGCCGGCGCCTCGCGCTGTCGATGGTCTGACGCCGGAGGCGGGCGCCGGGGTCGGGGCGGCCTGGGTTCGGGGTCTGGGCCTGAGTCTGCGTCGGGGCCTGCGCTTGTGACTGTGTCGGGGCCTGTGCCTGTGTCTGGGCCTGTGTGTGGGCCGACGCCGTGCGAGGAAGTCGGCCGCCCGGCGGCCGGAGGGTGGCCGGGGCGGGTTAGGTTGGTGGGGTGAACCCGCGTACCCGTACCCGCGTCGTCTCGGCGGCGCTCGTCATCCTCCTGATCGCCGTCGCGATCGGCGCCGCGCTGAGCTGACGCCCGACGGCCTGTGCCCCGGTGCTCCGGGGCCCAAGGGGCCGATGCCTGAGGTTCGATGCCTGAGGTTCGATGCCTGAGATTCAATGCCTGGGTCCGATGCCTGGTGTCCGGCCGAGCGGGTCCCGCCGAGTCGGTCCCGCCGTTGTGCCCGGCTTGACCAGTTCGTGATGCAACCGTGCGTCCCCGCCCGTCGGTAGACCGGGTGGGTGGATGAACGACGGCCCGGGACACCGCGTCCCCGGCCTCGGCACGGAGGTGGACACGGGTGGTGGCACGTACGGCTGTACCGGGCTCGGCGGCGGCCGACGAGGCTGTGGGATCATCGGTTCTTTGGCCGACCGCTCGGCCGACCCGTGATGCCGACCCGGCCGACGCCTCCGACGCCGGCCACCTCGCGTCGGATGTCGACACCGTCGTCGAGACGGTCCTCGGCCCGGGCCGGTCGCCCGACAGCGAGGGACCCGAGATGACCGAGGAGGAGTTCGACGCGTTCTACCATGCGTCGTTCTCCCGCCTGGTCCATCAGCTCTACGCGCTGACCGGGGACTTCTCCGAGGCCCAGGACGTCGTGCAGGAGGCGTTCGTCCGCGCGTGGGACCGCCGGGGGCAGTTCTTCGCCGCCGAGGCGCCCGAGGCGTGGATCCGCACGGTCGCCTGGCGGCTCGCGGTCAGCCGCTGGCGCCGCGCTCGCCGCGGCTGGGACCTCCTGCGCCGCAACCACGTCGAGCAGCCGGTCGCCGGACCCGACCCCAATCACGCCGCTCTCGTCGCCGCCCTCCGGAAGCTGCCCGAGGCGCAGCGGCAGGCCATCGTGCTGCACCACCTGTGCGACATGACGGTCGATCAGATAGCCGCCGAGGCCGACGTGCCCAGCGGAACCGTCAAGGCCCGCCTCGCGCGCGGCCGGGCGGCACTCGCAAAAATCCTCGGTGACCGCGAGGGCGAGGGGGAGGAGCATCGTGCGCGTTCGTGACGGCCTCCGTGCCGGACACCGCGGTGCCCGCCGATACCGCCCCGCCCCCGCGGCACCGGAAGGAGTGGTACGCCTTGCCCACGCCTGACGACCACCTCCAGGATCCGCAGCTCGCACGTGCGCTGCGGGACCTAGACCTGCCGGGCCCCGTCGTACCGTCCCTGACGGCGGACGAGGTGCGCCGCAAGGGGACGCGCCGCCGCTCCCGCAGGCACGCGGCGTGGGCGGGTTCCGGGCTGGTCGCGGCGGCGTTGGTCGGCGCGTTGGTGATGGGGCCGCTGACCCCGGACCGCAGCGGCCGGGGCCCTACTTCGGCGGCCGCCTCCCCGGAGCAGGTCGCCGACCCGCCGGCGCCGACGGCGGCACAAACACCGCAGACGGCGCCCGCGTCGCCTGAGACGACGACCGGGGACCCCACGCTGAAGGCGGCCACGCCGCCCGTGGCGACGCTCGACATCGGCGGCATGACCCTGACCACACACGCCGAGAACGGTGCCTTGCGGGGCTACTGGTTCGACGTGTACATCAGCGGTACGGCGTTCGACCAGTTCGCCAAGAACCCGCTGACGCTCCAGATCACCGGGCTGTACCGGACGCTGGACCTGGCCGGCTACGGCGCGGAGCTGGGCAAGGACACCGCGGTCGCGGTGCCGTGGGTGGTCACCGCGTCGGCCACGGACGGCACCGAGGTCTACATCGGTTCGCCGCCCGTCTGCATGGCGACCGCGGCCAAGTGCCCCGCGGACCAGAACCGGCAGGGACTGATCGGCCTGTTCGGAGAGGAACGGGCCAAGCAGTTCTACGACTCGGTCCGGTTCGGCGACCGCATCGAAGTGATCGGCGTGTACGGCAAGGGCCCCGTCACCACGACGGACTCCGACGCGCGCGGCAAGAACGAGCCGCGGGCCACCACCCCGTCGGCCACCGGCCGGGCCGAGACCGCGGCGCCGACGACCATCCGGCCGACCCGGTCCGGAACGCCGGGCGAGCCGGCGGAGCCGACCGGGGTGCCGGGCACCGGCTCGCCCACCGCGACCGCCGCACCGAGCACGTCCTTTCCCTCGGGATCGCCGCCGCCGAAGCCGACGGGCGGCGCGTCGGGCGCCCCGCCTGCCGTCTGATTCGGTTGTCGGGTCTGGTCGTCCGGCCTGGTTGTCGGGCCTGGTGTCGGGCCTGATTATCCGGCTCGAGTGCCAGGCCCTGCTTGTCCGGCCTGGTGTCCGGATTGCGCGCCCTGCTGTGGTCGTTCGGCTCGGTTGTCCGGGCCGGTCGTCCGGGCCGGTGCGGTCGGACACGGGCGTACCGAATTCCACCGCACACCCCCGACTCCTGGCACTGTTTCCGGTATGAAGTTCCGCGTACCACCGCTGGTCGTGCTCGTCGCGGCGGCTGCCCTGCTGACGCCGGGTGCCGCGCTTCCCGCGTCCGCCGCGCCGGCCGCCCAGGACCCCGACGTGGTGACGATCCGGGACGACCGCATCACCGAATCCAGCGGCCTGATCGCGAGCACGCAGCACCCCGGCGTCTACTGGACCCACAACGACAGTGGCGACGAGCCGCGCGTATTCGCGATCGGCGCGGACGGCACGACCAAGGCCGTGCTGACGCTGCAGGGCGTCACGCCGCGCGACTGGGAGGCCGTCTCGATCGGCAAGGACGAGGCCGGCCGGCCCGCGCTGTTCATCGGCGACATCGGCGACAACCTCAAGGGCAAGTGGTCCGAGGTGTGGATCTACCGGATCCCCGAACCGGCCGAGCTCAAGGACGCCACCGTGAAGCCGGTGAAGTACCGGCTGACGTACGAGGACGGCCCGCGCGACGCCGAGGCACTGCTGATCGACCCGCGCACCAACAAGATCTTCATCGCCAGCAAGGAGAACGACGGCCGCCTGTACGAGCAGCCCGCCACCTTGTCGACGACCGCCGTCAACATCTTCAACCGCGTCGGGTCCGCACCTGCCACGGTCACCGACGGCGCCTTCGCACCCGACGGAACCCGCTTCGTGCTGCGCAGCTACATGGTCGCGACGATGTTCTCGGCGCCGGGCAAGGAACTCGACAGCGTGTACGTGCCGGTGCAACTGGGCGGCCTGCAGGGCGAGTCCGCGAGTTTCACCGCCGACGGGCGCGCGGTCCTGTTCGGCCACGAGGGAGCGGACAGCACCATCAGCCGGGTCGAACTGGACGGCCGCAACCGGCCGGAGTCGGTCGCGGCGGCCGCCGACACGAAGCCGGGCGGGCCGCAGGGCGCGCAGGGCGACGCGGCACCTCTCGGCGGCGGCGACCCGGAGGGGGACGCGGGCAAGGAGAAGAACGAGGCGTACGGGCCGGGCTTCCTGGCCGTGCTGCTCATCGTCCTCACCGTCTACGGCTACATCAAGCTGCGTGGCCGACGGTCGGGTTCGTCGTGACCGGGCGCGCCCGCGCGGTGGGCCGTCCGCTCAGCACCAGGGCGGGCACGGCAAGCAGCAGGAAGACCGGGATCATCGCGAACGCCTTCCACGTGTCCAACGTGTCGGCGAGCAGCCCGAGCAGGAACGGCGCGCCGCCCGCGGCGAGCGCGGTGGCCAGCGCGGACCGCGACGCGGCCAGGTCGGTGCGGCCCTCGGCGGCCTCCATTGAACGGGCCATGGCCAGGGGGAACTGCACCGACATGCCGAGGCCCGCCACGAACAGCCCGGTGAAGGACAGCCAAGCGGTGGTGCTCAGCCACAGCGCGGCGAAGCCCGCGGCGTTGACGGCGAGCGCGACCGCGTAGAGGCGGCCGACGGGAAAGCGCAGGACGAGCCGCCCGCCCACTATCCGGCCGAGGCACAGGCCCGCGACGACGGCGGTCATCGCGGTCGCGGCGGCGCCCTCGGACAAACCGGCCCGGTCTTCCAGCAGGTCGGATGCCCACAGGGACAGCGAGAACTCGACCGAGACGAGGCAGACGATCAGCAGCCAGGCCCACCAGTAACGGGCGGGGAGGCGGTCGTCGCGGGGGCTTGGGCGGGTCCGCTGTGCCGGGATGCGCGGCGTGGCCGGAGTGCGCGGAGTGTGTGTCGCGGGTGCGGCGTCAGCGGTATCGGCGGTGTGGGCGCTCTGAGCGGTGTGGGCAATGTCAGCGGCAGGCAGGGAGTCTGTGGCGGGCGGCGTGTCCGCCGGGGGTGGCGTCTCGGTGGTGGGCTGCGTCTCGGTGTTGGCCGGAGTCTTGGTGGTGGGTGGCGCGTCGGCGGTGGGCGGGGTGTCGGTGGTGGGCGGGGCCGTCGACTTCGCCGGGTCGTGGCGGTAGTGGCCCGGTATTCGGGTGCTCCGGAACACCGCGTACAGCGTCGCGATCAGGACCGGCGCGGCCAGCATGCCGTAGCGCCAGCCGAGCCCCGACGCCTGGGCGCCGCCGATCGCCAGCGGGGCGATCATGCCGACGGCGGCCCCGATGCCGTGCGCCTCGCTCAACGCCCCCGGCCCCGCCACCGCCCCGTGGTGGTCCACGATCGCCGCGGCGGCCAGGTTCACCACCGCGAACCCGCCGAGGCCGCACAGCAGCGCGCCGGCCAGGGTGAGGGCGAGCCAGGGGCTGAGCGCGTACATGAGCACGCCTGCGGCGAGCAGCGTGAATCCGCCCCACAGCGCGGGACCGCGGCCCCACCACAGCACCGGGCGGCTGCCGAGCGCACCGACGATCGCGCCTCCGGCGGCGTACGCCGTGCTGTGCAGGCCCGCGACCGCCTTGCTCACCTCCAGGTCGTCGCCGAGCAGCGGGACCGAAGGGCCGAAGCAGTAAAGGAAGTACGCGAAGACCGCGGTCTGCAGGTAGAGCAGCCAGGTCGCACGGTCGCGGGTGAGCCGGACCGGTCCCGCGGCAGGGGAGGTCGGCGTCGCCGAGGCGGCCGTTTCGGGGGGATTCACCCGATGAGGTTACTCGGCGCAGATGACGGAGCCCTCCCCGCACGGGGAGGGCTCCGTCATGCTCCGTGTCGTCGGCCGGCGCGCCGGATGGCGTTGGTTGGCGCGTCGGCCTGCGTCGGCTGTCGCCGGGTTTCGCTGGGTGACGTCGGGTGTCGCTGGATGACGTCGGGTGTCGCCGGGTTTTGCTGGGTTTTGCTGGGTCACGTCGGGTGTCGCCAGGTCAGCCCAGCTTCTCCACGACGTAGTCGATGCACGCGGTCAGCGCCTCGACGTCGGCCGGGTCGACGGCCGGGAACATCGCGACGCGCAGCTGGTTGCGGCCCAGCTTGCGGTACGGCTCGGTGTCGACGATGCCGTTGGCGCGCAGCACCTTGGCGATCGCCGCGGCGTCGATGCCCTCGGCGAAGTCGATCGTGCCGATGACCTGCGAGCGCTGCGCGGGGTCGGTGACGAACGGCGTCGCGTACGCCGACTTCTCCGCCCACGTGTACAGGCGCGACGACGAGTCGGCCGTACGCGCGACCGACCACTCCAGGCCGCCCTGCCCGTTGATCCACTCCAGCTGGTCGGCCAGCAGGAAAAGGGTCGCGAGCGCGGGGGTGTTGTAGGTCTGGTCCTTCGACGAGTTGTCGATCGCCGTCGGCAGGCTGAAGAACGGCGGGATGTAGCGGTCGGTCGCGGCGATCCGCGCCGCGCGGTCGAGCGCGGCGGGGGAGAAGGCCGCGATCCACAGTCCGCCGTCGGACGCGAAGCACTTCTGCGGGGCGAAGTAGTAGACGTCGAACTCCCGAGCGTCGACCGGCAGGCCGCCCGCACCCGAGGTCGCGTCGACCAGCACGAGGGAGCCCTCGTCGGCGCCCTCGACCCGCTTGATCGGCATCGCCACGCCGGTCGAGGTCTCGTTGTGGGTCAGGCCGTACACGTCCACGCCCGCCTCGGCGACGGGCAGCGGGTGGGTGCCGGGCTCGGACTTGACGACGCTCGGCTCGTCCAGCCACGGCGCCGCCTTGACGGACGACGCGAACTTGCTGGAGAACTCGCCGAACGACAGGTGCTGCGACTTGCGTTCGACCAGGCCGAACGCGGCGATGTCCCAGAACGCGGTGGAGCCGCCGTTGCCGAGCACCACCTCGTAGTCGCCGGGCAGGCGGAACAGGTCACGGACACCCTGGCGGACCCGGCGCACCACGTTCTTCACGGGTGCCTGCCGGTGCGAGGTGCCGAGCAGGGACGTGCCGGTCGCCGCGAGGGCACTCAGCGCCTCGGGGCGCACCTTGGACGGGCCCGCGCCGAACCGGCCGTCGACGGGCTTGAGCTCTTCGGGAATCTGGATCTCGGCCACCCGGCGAGGGTAGCCCGGGGTCGGTCACGAGAACGTCAAAATCCACGAAGTGAGACGATCCGGACCACAATGCGGTCGTGATCACGACAGTAGGTGAGACGACAGTAATCCGGGCGGAGTAGCCAGGGAGGGGCAGATAGGCGCGACCTCTTCCCCTTTCCGCCCTTTCCTCCCGCCTGACCCTTCGATATCTCGGGAACGTTCGCGGCCGATCAACGGTGCCGACGTCGACCTCGATCCACCCGAAGCAACGTAGAGCGCAGTGCGTTCGACGCCACGTTCGACGACGGCGACAGCGCTGACGTGCGACGGCATCACGCCACACAACCCGATGAACGCCGTGACGCGGTCACTCCCACACCCAACGCCCACACACCCAGTAACTCATCAACGACAGCGGCGGGAGGGGGTCCCGCCGCGCAAGGGTCTGTCGGTGGTGGGGTTCGGTGTGGGGGTGCCGGCGGGTTGTCGGGTTTGGGCGGCAGCGACAGCGGTGGCATGTGGTCCCGGGTGCGGGGCGTGTCGGTGGTGGGGATTGGCGTAGGGGTGCCGGTGGGTTGTCAGACTTGGGGGTGTGTCTGAACTTGACCACGGCGCCGAATCGGCGCGGCTGCGTGACGTGCTCGCTCGCGAGTTGCGCTCGCGCGTGCGCGGCGGTGTCCGCTTCGACGCACAGGCGCGGGCGCTGCACTCGATGGACGCGTCCAACCACCGCCACGTGCCGCCCGGCGTGGTCACCCCGGCCGACACCGAGGACCTGGTCGCCGCCGTCGCGGTCTGCCACGAACGTGGCGCCCCGGTCACCCTGCGCGGCGGCGGCACCAGCATCGCCGGGCAGGCCACCGGCACCGGTGTCGTCCTCGACACTTCGCGCCACCTCACCGCGATCGAGTCCCTCGACGTGGATGCCCGCATCGCGGTCGTGCAGCCCGGTGTGGTTCTCGACGACCTCAGGGCCGCGGCCGCACCGTTCGGGCTGACCTTCGGCCCCGACCCCTCGACGCACAGCCGCTGCACGCTCGGCGGCATGATCGGCAACGATGCCTGCGGGGCGCACTCCGTCGCGTGGGGGCGTACCTCCGCCAATGTCGCGTGGCTCGACGTGTTGACCCCGGACGGCGTCCGCATGCGCGTCGGACCGGGCGACGCCGTCCTCCCCGAACCGGGCTCCGAGGTCGGCGCGGAACGCATCCGCGCCGATCTCCACGCCCTCGCCGACGACCATCTCGCGCTGATCCGCCGGGGGTTCGCCCCGCTCCCGCGCCGCGTGTCCGGGTACGCGCTGGACTGCCTCCTCCCCGAGAACGGCCGCGACCTGGCCCGCTCGCTGGTCGGCAGTGAAGGGACCTGCGCCGTCGTGCTGCGGGCCGGCGTACGCCTTGTCGAGGCGCCCCGCTTCCGGGCCCTCGCCGTCCTGGGGTTCGCCGACGACATCGCCGCGGCGGAAGCCGCGCCCGCGCTGCTGCCGTACGGGCCGCTCACCGTGGAGAGCCTCAGCGCCACGCTCGTCGGGCTCGCCCGCTCCTCGCGTGGCGTACGCCTTCCGGACGGCGCCGCCTGGCTGTTCGTCGAGACCGGCGGTGCCACCGCGGACGAGGCGGTGGAACGGGCGCGTACGGTCGCCGCCGAGGTGGCGCCACAGGCGTTCCGCGTGGTGTCCGATCCTGCCGAGCAACGCGCGCTGTGGCGCATCCGCGAGGAGGCGTCCGGGACCGCGACCCGCATGGCGGACGGGTCGGAGGCGTGGCCGGGGTGGGAGGACACCGCCGTGCCGCCCGAGCGCCTCGCCGAATACCTTCGGGAACTACAAGCCTTGATGGGGCAGTTCGGTTTGCGCGGGCTCCCGTACGGACACTTCGGCGAGGGGTGCGTGCACATCCGCTTCGACTTCGACCTGCTGGGCACCGAGGGCATCGCCGCGTACCGCTCGTTCGCCATCGAACTCGCGGACCTTGTCACCGGGTTCGGCGGGTCGTTGTCCGGCGAGCACGGCGACGGCCAGGCCCGCGCCGAGCTGCTGCCCCGAATGTACGGCCCGGAACTCGTCGACCTGTTCGGCCGCTTCAAGGCCGTATGGGATCCGCACGGCCGGATGAACCCCGGCATGCTGGTCCGCCCCCGTCCGCTCGACGGCGACCTCCGCTTCACCGGTATGCCCCGGCAGCCGGTGCCGGTCGCCTTCGGATACCCGCACGACCACGGAGACTTCGCGGCGGCGGTCCGCCGTTGCGTAGGTGTGGGCAAGTGCCGTGAGACGACGGCGAATTCCTCGGCCGGGGTGATGTGCCCGTCGTTCCGGGCGACGGGCGAGGAGAAGGACTCGACGCGCGGCCGCGCCCGGCTGCTGCACGAGATGCTCATCGGCGACGTGGTGCGGGACGGCTGGCGTTCCGAGGAGGTACGCGACGCTCTCGACCTGTGCCTGTCCTGCAAGGGCTGCCGCAGCGACTGCCCGGTGGGCGTCGACATGGCCACGTACAAGGCGGAGTTCCTGCACCACCACTACGAGGGCCGCGTGCGTCCCCGTGCCCACTACGCGCTGGGCGGCCTGCCGTGGTGGTCGGCGGTGGCGACCTCCGTTCCCGGTCTTGCCGCGCTCGCGAACGCGGTCGGGTCACGTCAGACGCTCAAACGCGCCGCTTTGCGCTTCGCGGGCTTGGAACCCGAGCGCCCGCTGCCGGAGTTCGCCGCCACTTCCTTCACCCGCGCATGGCGCGCACGCCGTCCAGCCGATGACCGACGGGCCGAAATCGCCGCCGGGGGAACGCGCGTGGTGCTCTGGCCCGACACCTTCACGAACCGGTTCGCTCCGCAGATCGCCTGGTCGGCGGTACGCGTCCTGGAGTCCGCGGGACTGACCGTGCTCGTCCCACCCAAGTCCGTGTGCTGCGGCCTGACCTGGGTGTCGACGGGCCAACTCGACGTCGCACGTGGCGTCATGCGCCGTACGCTCGTCACCCTGCGCCCCGCCCTGGACGCGGGCCTGCCCGTCGTCGGCCTGGAGCCCTCCTGCACGGCGGCGCTTCGTACCGATGTCCCCGAACTCCTCGGTGCGGAGGCCGCCGCGTTGCCCGGGACCGTCAAGACGTTCGCCCAGGCCCTGGAGGAACTGGCGCCGAACTGGTCGCCACCTCGCATCGACCGGCCTGTCACGGGCCAACTCCACTGCCACCAGCACGCGGTCCTCGGCGACGGCCCGGACCGGCGCCTCCGCGAACTGGCCGGACTCACCGGGGCTCTGGCGGACGGTTGCTGCGGACTCGCCGGGAACTTCGGCTACGAACCGGGCCACGACGCCGTCGCCACACGCATCGCGGAGGAACGCCTTCTCCCGGCCCTCCACGCCGCGCCGCCCGACGCCGTGCCCCTCGCCGACGGCTTCAGCTGCCGCACCCAGATCGCCCGCCACACCGCCCTGAGGCCCCGCCACCTCGCCGAAGTCCTCGCCCAGGCACTCCCGGCCGCCGGGGACCGGGCCACGGAAAGCCGAACGCAACGCTGATGCCCGCGAGTTCGTCGCCAAGGTCGTGCGCCCGGGGCGCGCCGCGACGGGCCCCGGGGGTGCTTTTTTCGGCCTACGACCGTCGTGCCGCGCGCGGTCAGGCGCGGCGGCGGTGGACGGCGAAGGCGACGCCGCCGCCCGCAAGGATCAGCGCCGCGGCACCGGCGCCGATCAGAGTCGTGCTGTTGTCGTCGCCGCCAGTGTCGGCAAGTACGGGGGCGGGGGAAGGAGCGGAGGGGACGGGCTGGGGAGTGTCGGTCGGCCGGGGGCCGGCGGAGCCGCTGGGAGTCGGCGACGGGCCGGGCGAGGAGTCGGTGGTCACGATGGCGAACTTCTCGCGCTCGCCGCAGAATTCCGCGATCGGAGCCGGCTCTTCCGCGGTGGTGTCGAGGACGTCCGCGGCCAGGTAGGTGACGCCGCCTAGTGCTGTGACCGGAAAGGTTCACCGGTTCCCGGCGCCCGGCACCCCGCCTCGCTGCGTTGCAGACCCTCGCGAGTACGACCGAGTACGAGCTTCGGGCCTGCGCCTTGCGATGCACGGCACCGAACACCGGGAACCGGCAAACCTTCCCGGCCACAGCACTAGCGGCGGGATGAGGGTTCCCTAGGAAGGGATGTGTGCGGCCGACTCGGCGTCAGTCACACGGGCCGCCCGGTGGCGGCGCGCAGCGCGCGCGTCGGCGACGCCGGGGTACGCGCGTCGGCGGCCCGGCACCTGGTAGGTCGTGTCCGCACGCTGGTTCGAGGCGTGCGGCAGCGGCAGTCCGCGGGCACGCGCCCGCGACTGGAAAGTCCAACATGGTTCCCCCCAATGTGAACGCAGTGATGCTACAGGGGCTGTTGCGTTCACGCCGGGTTCTGGGGGCAGCTGGGCTTGGTGCCGATGACGACTGTTGCGTCCAGGTCTTCGCAGGCGAGTACTTCGACGTTGAGGCCGTTGGCGTCGAACGCCCGTGCCGTATAAGGCGCTTGACGTTCGCTCGTCTCGACCAGTAGGCGTCCGCCGGGGGCCAGCCAAACGGGCGCGGCCTCGGCCACGCGGCGCTGGATGTCGAGGCCGTCCGTGCCGCCGTCGAGTGCCGCGCGCGGCTCGTGGTCGCGGGCCTCGGGAGGCAGAAGCTCTATTGCGTGTGTGGGGACGTACGGTGCGTTGGCGAGCAGGATGTCGACGCGGCCCAGCAGGTCGGCGGGAAGGGCCTCGTACAGGTCCCCTTCGTGGACCTGGCCGCCCGCGGCCGCGAGGTTGCGCCGGGCGCAGCGGACCGCGGCCGGGTCGATGTCGGCCGCGTGCAGGTCGACGCCGGTGACGAGTGCGGCAAGCGCCGCGCCGAGCGCGCCCGAGCCGCAGCAGAGGTCGACGCCCACCGTACGCGGGGACGCGAGCACCGCAGTGCCGCCACCGCCGGTACGCGTGCGCCGCGCGGCCTCGCCGGACGCGTCGGCGGCGTCCGCCGACTCGTGCGTGAGCGCCGCCGCGATGTGCACCAGGAACTCCGTCCGGCGGCGCGGTACGAACACGCCCGGCTCGACGGCGATGCGCAGGCCGCAGAACTCCGCCCAGCCGAGGACGTGTTCGAGCGGATGCCCGGCGACCCGGCGGGCGACCAGGGCGGCGAGTTCGTCGGCGGAGCGGGATGCGGAGACGAGCAGTTGGGCCTCGTCCTCGGCGAACACACACCCGGCCGACCGCAGCGTGGTCACGACGGCGGACAGCGCGGCGGGTGTAGCGGGCGGGGCGGGGAGAGGCGGCGCGGGGACGGGGCGAACGTGCGGTGGAACCGGCATGAGGGCCTTTCGGGATGCCGAAGGGTGCCCTCGCGATCGCGTCGTCAGAACGCAGCGATGGTGCGTCCGTGAGGTGAGGACACCCAGCCTGCTGAAGCGGTAATGGGTCTCACCTCCTCGGTCGAAGCCGTCGCCCGGTCGATTCCGGACGGGCCAAGATTACCCCAGCACCCGGGCCCGGCGGTGCCCGGCCGCCGGGCGCGACCGCCGGCGGTTCAGCCGCAGCCGAATACGCGCGTGATGTCGATGACGGTGCCCTTCTTCACCCGGGCGCCCTCGGCGGGAGTGAACTCCCAGACGCGGCAGTAACTGTACGTCCCGCCTTCGTCGTACCCGGCACCGTTGTACATCGGCTCAAGGGCCAGTCCCGCCGCCCGTACGGCCGCCCGCGCGTCCCGCACGTATAGGTCGCGGATCTTCGGGACCACCGTCATGGTGTCGTCGGCCTTCGCGACCGTCACCGTCACCTGCGAGCCCCGCCGGGCGAGCGCACCCGCCCCGGGATTGGCCCGCAGCACCGTGCCGGCCGCCTTGGCGGAGACCTCTTCGGTCCGTGCCACGGAGAAGCCCTGGGCGGCGAGCCGGGACGCCGCGTCGGCGTACGCGAGGCCGACCACGTTCGGCACGGTCGCCTGGGGCGTTGCCGGTGCGGGGTCCACGGGAGGCGCGGGCGCCGTCGGCGGGGTCGTCGATGCCGCTGTCGTGGCCTTGGGCGGCGTCGTGGACGGCGTTCCCGACGCCGGCGCCGTTGTCCGGCCGGCCGCCGTCGTCGTCGTCGCCGTGGGTGTGGCCGGGGGCGTCGCGGACGCATTCGGAGCGGGGCTGCCCGTGGATGTCGCGGCCGGATCCCCGGAGCCGGCATCTGTGGGTGACGTCGCGGCCGGAGACGAGGAACCGGATGCCCCTGCCGCGGACACCGGCTTCGTACCGTCGTCGGATCCCGCCACCGCGAGCCCCGCGACGACGGCCACCACCACGGTCAACGCCACGGCTGCCGCGACTCCGACCTTGCGCGCCCGGCGATTCCCGCCACCGCCGCTGCCGGACCCGCCATGACCGGACCCGCCACGACCGCCGCCGCGTCGCCGGCTGCCGGCGCGCCGGGACGGCGTGGGGCCCGCCACCGCTTCCTCGGGCTCCCCGGGCAGCGTGAGTTCCCCAGGCTCACCAGGCTCCCCGGACCGCCCAGGCCTTCCGGACTCCCCAGGCACTCGGGGCTCCCCGAACGCGACGGTCTCGCCGGTCTCCTCGTACGGCTCCCACGGTTCCCGCATGCCCGTTCTCCCCTGCCATCTGCGAACCGAGGTCGAGCCGCAGCTGAGGAAGACCCCGAACTCCCGTGAAAGGCCCGGGAGTCACGGCGGGCCGCACGTCGCGTGCGCAGCCCACGCCATCGTAGGTTCGCTCCGGTCCACGGGCCGTCGAGCCGCCCGATCACGAGGCATCGCAGCCGGATCGCGCGAGAGAGGCGTGGCTTCCGCGCGGAGCCGGCCGACTCGTGTCAGGCCATTTCGGGTACGTGGCGTCGGGCCCGGAGGGCGAAGCGGAGGCTGAGCACGGTCTCCGGGTCGTCCAGGTCCGTGCCGAGCAACTGCCCGATCCGGGCGATGCGGTCGTACAGGGTCTGGCGGTTCAGGTGCAGGTCCCGTGCCGTCTCGGCCTTGCGGCCCGCGTGCGTGAGGTACGCCTCCAACGTCGGCAGCAGCGGCTGCCGGGCCGTCCTGTCGTGTTCGAGCAGCGGGCCGACCGCACGCCGGACGAACGCCGCGAGGTCCGCGTGTTCGCGCATGCGCCACAGCAGCAGCTCGATGTCGAGCCGGCGCGCGTCGTACCACGGCTGTTCGGCGAGCCCGCGCGCCGCGGAGGCCGCCTCGGCGGCGTGCCGGAGTCCCGGTCCGGCGGCCGCCCAGGGCCCGGCCGCGCCGACCACCACGACGGGCGGCTGCGGACCGGGGGCGAGCCCCGCGCGGCCGAGCCCCGTGCGGAGCGCGGACGCGACGCGGTCCGCCACGGCCACGCGTTCGCCCGCCGTACGCAGTCCGAGCAGCAGTGCCAGGCGGCATTCGACGGGGCGTACGCCGAGCAGCACCGGCAGTCCCAGCGCGGAGAGTTCCTCCTGCACCGCCCGGGCGATCGGGGCCCAGTCCGCGCCGCCCACGACGCCGATCCCGCCCCGGACGCCGCTCATGGCCCGGACGCCGCCCATGGCCCCGACACCGCCCACCCCGCCGACCCCGCCGACGCCTCCTTCACCGCGGCTGTCGGCCCCGAGCCGCACGACGACCGGCAGCAGCGGACCGGTGTCGTGGCCGAAGCCCAGCACGCGCGCCTGGCGCGCCGCGTCCTCCTCGGCGATCCGGCCCTCGGCCAGGTCGCTGAGGAAGTCGCCGCGTCCGCGCGCGGCCAACTCCTCCTCGTGGCGGGCCTGCCGCAACGCGACGGCGAGCAGTCCCGCCGCGTGGTCCATGACGATGCGTCCGACCGCGGGCAGCGGGCCGTGGACGGGCAGGACGACGAGACGGCCGCGTACCGCCTGGTCCGAGGATCCGCCCTGGGCCGGGCTGCCGGCCGGGACGTCGACGATCAGTGCGGTGCCCGACGACGCACCGGCGGCGCCGTTCGTACGGCCGCCGCGCAGTCCCGCCCAGGCGTCGATGGGGTCGGTGTCGCTCGCCGCCGCGGCGCCGCGCTGCGCGTACAGCAGCCGACCGTCGGCGTCCTCCAGGTAGACGGGGTTGCCGACGCGCTCGGCGAGCAGCGCGAGCACCTCGGGTACGCCGCCTCCGCCGAGCAGGATCTCGGTGCATCGGCGGTGCACCTCCTCGCCTTGCCGCAGAAGTGCGTAGTGGCCGTTGACGATCTCGGTGTGGATCGCCTCGGTGACTGCGACAAAAGGGACTTCACGGTGCAATTGGATCAGCGGGAGGTCGCGAATACGCGCCGCCTCGACCATCGCCGCGGGCAGCACGTCGAAGCGCTGGCCGAGTTCGACCACCAGCGCGGCGATGCCCCGGTCGGCGAGCTGGGCGACGAAACGGCGCTGGTCGGCGGGCTTGGGGCCGATCGCAAGGCCGGTGGTCAGCAGTAGTTCGGCCCCACGCAGCAGCGACGCGATGTTGGGCACCTCGCCGGTGTGCACCCAGCGGATCGGCCGGTCCAGGCCGTCCGGCGCGGCGACCACCTCGGGCAGCCCCCGGCGCAGCGGCGGCAGTTCGAGGGCCTGGCGCACGGTGATGCCGGCGACGGACGACGATCCGGCGGCCGCCCCGGCCCCGGACGCGTGTGCGGAACCGAGCCCGGATGCATGTCCGGAACCGAGCCCGGTCCCGTGTCCGGAACCAGCCCCGGGCGCGGGCGTTGTTGCGGGGGCGGTCGTACCGGCGACGCTGAGTAGCCTGCCGCTGGAGTCCATTTGCGGCACGCTACCGGCCGGCCGGCGGTTTGTGGATCACGGGAGCGTTTCGGACCCCGCACACCGTCGCCTTGCCCCGACACTACGTCGCCCTGGCACGTGGAACGCCTGACCTGCTGTCGGTTGTAGGAGAACGCGTTCCGCATCCAAGCTGACGGCCCGTCGGTACGCGGTGCCGCCACGCACCCCGTCCGCGTCAATCCCTGCGTCGTCCCCGGCGCGCTCCCTTGTGAAGGAGGTGGCATGACCACGGTCAGCAGCACCGACGGCCCCGGAACCCCCGGCGCCGACGGCCCCGGCGCCGACGGCCCCGGCGCCGAAGCCCCCGGAGCCGAAGGCCCCGGCGAGGTCAACCGGCTGAAGGCGAACTCGGTCGGCCTCGTCGGCGTCGTCTTCATGGCCGTCGCCACGGCGGCCCCGATCACCGCGATGACGGGCAACCTGCCTGTGATCGCGGGCAAGGGCGGCAACGGCCTCGGCGCGCCCGCCGCGTACATCATCGCGACGCTGGTCCTGACCGTCTTCTCGGTCGGCTACGTGACGATGGCCAAGCACATCACCGCGGCCGGCGCGTTCTACGGCTTCATCTCGCACGGTCTCGGGCGCGTGACGGGCATGGCGGCGGGCCTGATCGCGGTCATGGCGTACATCGTCTTCGAGGCGTCGATCCTGGGCTTCTTCGCGAACGCCCTGCACGGCCTGGTCGACGAGCAGTTCGGCGTCGACGTCCACTGGGGCGTCTTCGCGTTCCTCGGCATCGCCGCCATCGGCTGTCTCGGCTACTTCGACATCCACCTCACCGCCAAGGTGCTCGGCGTCGCGCTGGTCCTGGAGATCGCCGTGCTGAGCGCGGTGTCGCTCGCGGTGCTGTTCACCGGCGGCGGCCCGGACGGCTTCCTCGCGGGGGACGCGCTCAACCCGCTCAACGGCATCAAGGGCGCCGACGGCACGATCGGGGCCGCGGCCGGCTTCGGCCTGTTCTTCGCCTTCTGGTCTTGGGTCGGCTTCGAGTCCACCGCGATGTACGGCGAGGAGTCCCGCGACCCCAAGCGCGTCGTGCCGCGCGCGACCCTCATCTCGGTCGTCGGCGTCGGCCTGTTCTACGTGTTCGTGTCCTGGATGATGGTCTCCGCCGAAGGACGCGGCGTCGTCGAGGACGGCAGCGGCCTGTTCTACAACCCGCTCGGCGACCACTTCGGGGGCTGGGCCGTGGACGTCTTCCAGTGGCTCATCGTCACCGGCTCGTTCGCCTGCGCCATGGCGTTCCACCAGTGCGCGTCGCGCTACCTGTACGCGATCGGCCGCGAGGGCTTCATCCACAAGGCCCTCGGCAGGACGCACCCGTCGTACGGCTCCCCGCACATCGCCTCGATCGTGCAGACCTGCCTGACGATCGCGATCGTCAGCGGCTTCCTGCTGGCCGACCAGGACCCGGTCGTGCACATGTACGGACTGCTCGCGCTGCTCGGCACGATGGCCATCCTCATCGTGCAGACCCTGTGCTCGTTCGCGACCGTCGGCTACTTCCACGTGCAGGGCAAGCACCCCGAGAGCAAGCACCCGGTCAAGACGCTGATCGCGCCGATCGTGGCCGGGGTCGCGATGATCGGCGTGGTGTTCCTTCTGGTGTCGAACCTGGAGGATGCGGCGGGCGCGGCGTCGACCAGCCTCCTGTTCGACCTCATCCCGTGGATCGTCGGCGTCCTGTTCGTGGCCGGCATCGGGTTGGCGCTGTACATGAAGAACGCGCGCCCTGAGGCGTACGAACGCATGGGCCGCATCATCCTCGAGGACGCCGGGGAGCGCGACGCACGGCCCGACGTGCCCGCCCAGACCACCGGCAACGCGAAAGCCGACATCTCCTGACCCTGATCCTGACTCTGACCCTGACCCTGACCCTGACCTGGCCGAACAACCCCCGTCCGCAGCGCCCTTGACTGCACGTCAGGCCGACGCGTGACGCGGTCACCAAGGCCCTCGGGCCGTACGCAGCACCGCCGCATCCCATCCGGCGGACCCCCGCACCGCGTACGCCCCGGGGGCCTTTGCACTTCCCGCACCGCCACCCGAACCGTCGAAAGGACCCCTCCATGGCCCGCACCGGTCCGATGCACGCCCTGCGCCGCATGATGGCCGACCACGCCTCGGCCGACCGACTCCGCATCCCGGTCGACGAGTTCCGCGGCATGCGGAGCGAGGCCGCCGCCGAACCGGGCGGCCCCACCCGCCGCGCGCTCGTACGCCGCGCGGCCGCGGTCGGGGTCGGCATCGGCCTGGGGGCCGCCGCGGTGGCGCGCCCCGCGACCGCCGCCACCCCGACGCCGCCGATCGACACCGACGCCCGCATCGCGATCATCGGGGCGGGCGTATCCGGTCTCACGGCGGCCCTGACGCTCGCCGACTCCGGCGTCGCGGCCACGGTCTACGAGGCGAATCCGACCCGGGTCGGCGGGCGCATGTACACCCAGCGGACCTACTGGGGCGGCGGGCAGACGTCGGAGATCGGCGGCGAACTCATCGACACCGGCCACAAGAAGATCCTGGAGCTGTGCCGCCGGTTCGGGCTGTCCACGGTGGACTTCGCCGCCGCCGGCCCGGCCGGGGCCGTCGAGACGCTGTGGTTCGACAACGGCTACTACGCGCGCTCGCAGGCCGACGAGGACTTCAAGGCGATGTACCAGGCGGTCCGGCGCGACTACCAGCAAGCCGGGGACGTGATGTGGAACAACGCGACGCCTACCGGTGTGGCGCTGTCCAACATGAACCTGCGGGCGTGGATCGAGTCCCGCGTGCCGGGCGGATACGCTTCCCGGCTCGGGCAGTTCCTCGATGTCGCGTACAACGTCGAATACGGCGCGGACACCGTCGACCAATCGGCGTTCGCCGCGGTCTGCATGCTCGGCTGGCAGAGCAACCCCGGGCACTTCAACATCTGGGGCGGGTCGAACGAGCGCTACCACGTCGTCGGGGGCAACGACCAGGTGACCCAGGCCATGGCGGCTGCTCTGCCGTCGGGTGCGATCCGGATGGACCACCGGCTGGTCGCGGTCCGCGCGAACGCGGACGGCACCCAGACGCTGACCTTCGACAACGGCGGAACGACCAGGACGGTCACGGCCGATCACACGATCATCACGGTGCCGCTGCCGATCCTCCAGGGCCTTGACCTGTCGCGTGCCGGCTTCGACCCGCTGATGACGAACCTGCTGCGCGACGCCCGCATGGGATACGTCACCAAGCTGAACATGAAGTTCACCGGCCGCCCGTGGCGCGGTACGGGCGCCTGGCCGGGCGTCGCGGCGGGCGACTGCTTCACCGACCTGCCGTTCCAGCAGACCTGGGACACGACGAAGGCGCAGCCCGGCGCCGGGGGTGTGCTGATCCAGTACGGCGGCGGCAGCCTTGCCCACGGCCTCAACCCCGGCGGCCCGTTCAACACCGACAGCGACCCGGTGGTGCGGTCGACGGCGGCGGCGTACCTGGCCCAGATCGACACGGTCTTCCCCGGCACGCGTGCGGCCTGGACGGGCAAGGCGCAGCTGTCGGCGTGGCACAAGAACCCCTACTCACTGGGGGCTTACTCGTACTGGCCGGTCTCCTACCTGCACCGGTACGCGGGCTACGAGGGCACGCGGCAGGGCAACGTGCACATCGGCGGCGAGCACACGTCGTACGACTTCCAGGGCTTCATGAACGGCGGGGCGGTCGAGGGCGAGCGGGCCGCGAACGAGGTCCTGGCGGATCTCCGCTGACAATCTGATTTGTCGTCCTGTGCGCCCCTGTTGCCCGGCGGGCGGCCGACGACGTGCGACGTACCTTTCGGCCCCGACGGCGCGGTTTGCCGTCGGGGCCGATGGGCATCCATGGCCGGGTACGGCGATCTGGTGAACCGAACTTGACTGATAGGTAAGGATCTGTCAGTAATAGTGCTAGATGTCCGATATTTGAGTGGGTAGTTAACGGATGCCGCTGGGTCTGTCAAGACCCAAGAAAGGGGCATTGTCGGTCAGTTCGGAAGGGAACTCGCCGACGAAACCGGGGTTATCCGGTCATCCCATGACAGATGAGTATTCTTCCGGGTAGATCTGGACCGGCCCGACGCCACCGAACCACGAGCCACGTGGACGGAAGTGCAGGTCGGTCAGGCGGAACAAAGGGCAGTCTGATGAAACGTCAGGCGGCTCATAGCTCAACCGGTCGTGGCCTGCCGCACTGACCAGCACCCGCCCTCCCACCTGCCAGGGGAGGGCGGTCGGCTTTCCCGGACCGACGTGGACGATCGGCAGGCTCTCCGGTCCCGTCCGCATCGACGATATCCGGGCATGGGACGGGATCCGCGCCGGGTGGGGACCGGCGGGGACGGGGAGGCGGGGACAAGGCGGCAGGGACGCGTAGGGGCAGGGCGGGACCAGGGCGGGAACCGGGGCAGGGGCCGGAACGCGGGGCGGAAAGTGGGCCGGTTCGAGGACGGGGCCCGCCCGGGACGGCAGCGTCGACGTACTGTTCTCGACCCATCACCGTGGTGGTCGGGCGTCGGCGCGAGGGGCGGTCGTGCGGGAACACGCGGAAGAGGCCCTGGCGGTCGCGGCCACTGCGGCGGTCGCGGCGGCCGTGGCCGACAACCGGCCGCGCCGGCAACCCGTGGGTGGCGTCGGCCAGTTGACCCGAGGTGGGCAGTGTGACGAGCGCCACGGGAACCCGTGACACGCTGCGGACAGGTCGAGGCATGAACCGATCTCTCCGGACCAGGGCACGTGAGGGCGATCCAGCCGCGTTCGCCACCCTGTTCGACAGCTATGCGGGGGCGATCCACCGCTACGCCCTGCGCGTCACCGCCGACTGGGCGACTGCCGAGGACGTCGTGTCGCTCACCTACCTGGAGGCCTGGCGGCTGCGTGCCAAGTTGCGGCCCGACGAGGGCGAGGGCGACGACGAGGACGCCGAGCGCGAGGGCGACGAGCCAAGGGCCCACGGCGACGGTTCCGGCAGTACGGGCGGGAGGGGCGGGCACGCCGACCGGGCGGCACGCCGTACCCGCGACGGGCCGCCCGGCGCACCGGGCGGCGAAGCGTACGACGGGTTGCGCTCCTGGTTGTTCGGCATCGCGACCAACGTCCTGCGCAACACCGCCCGGTCGGCCCGGCGGCACCGCGCGGCACTCGACCGGTTGCCGCCACGCGGCGACGTACCCGACTTCGCGGACGACGTGGTCGAGCGCGCCGACCTCGCCGAGCAACTGGCCGCGGCCCGCTCGGCGTTGGACCGCCTCGGCCGCAACGAGCGCGAAGTCGTCGCGCTCGTCGTGTGGTCCGGCCTCGGGTACGCGGAGGCCGCCGAGGCCCTCGGGGTCCGGGTCGGCACCGTGAAGTCCCGCCTTTCGCGCGCCCGCAAGCGGCTGCGCGAACTCGCGCAGGAAGAACTCCGGCAACGGCGAATGGACCGGGAACCCCGTCGGCTCGGCGGACAGGCGACAGGTGACCGCCACGCGGCGGTCCGGTCGGGGGCGCAGCCCCAGGGGAGGACACCATGAATCCGGAACCGCCGTACGACGTACGGGCGTTCGGGAGCAGCGCAGCACCGGACACGGGCACGGGCAGCGACGCGGGCACGGTCGCCGATGAGCGCGACGTGGCGCGGCTGACACCCGGAGCGGACGTACCGGGCCTTCCCCTCGGCCGCCACCAGCAGCTGAGGGAGCACCTCATGAGCGAGATCGAACGCGAGACCGTCCCGGCCCCGGCGCGGAATCCCTCGCGGCCCCCCGGCGGCGCACGCCTCCGCTGGACGCTGATCGCCCCGGCGGTCGCCGCGGCCGTCGCGGGTGCCGTGGTCGTCAGCGCCGCGGTGATCGAGGGCCCGTCCTCGCGGCCGGCGGTCTCCGCGGCGGACCGCGACGCCGCCGCCGGCCTGCTGGCCCGGGCCGCGCTGGTGGCCGGGGCGAAGGCCGAAGTCCCGGTGCGCGACGACCAGTACGAGTACATCGAGACGTGGGGCGCGAACGCGAAGATCGAGATGGTCGACGGGAAGTACCGCACGACCCTGATGCCTCCCTCGAAGAACGAGGTGTGGCGTCCGGTGACCGGCACCGGCGAGATGCTGATGCGCTCCGGGAACGGCAGCGAGTTCCGCGATTCGGTGACCGCGCCCGCACCCGGGGAGAAGATCTCCGGCCACCCCGGGTACCGCTTCCTGGAATCCCTGTCGACCGACCCCGGCACTTTGCTGGGGCAATTGCGCGAACTCGCCCAACCCAACGACAACCCGCCCGACCAAAGGGTGTTCACGCTCATCGGCGACATCCTGCGGGCCGGCGTCATGCCGCCCGAGTTCTCCGCGGCGCTGTTCCGCGCGGCGGCCGAGCTGCCCGGCGTCACGATCCTCCCGAACGCCACCGACGCCCTCGGGCGGCCGGGTGTCGCGGTGGCCATGGTGGCGGCGCAGGGCTCCCGCGAGGAGTGGATCTTCGACCCGGACACCGCGGAACTGCTCGGCTGGCGCGACGTCGCGGCCCGCGACAACGACGAGATCGCGGTGAAGAAGGGACAGGTGCTGGACAGCACCGCGATCGTGCATCGCGGCATCGTCGACCGTGCGGGCGACACCCCGCCGCTCGCGCCCGGTGACCCGACGCGTGCGGTGCCGTCGGGAGGGCCCGCGGCCTGACGCAACGCGACGCAACCCAACGCGACACGACACAGCGCGACGCAACGCAACGCGACACGGCACAGCGCGATACGGCGCGGCAACGGCACCAACGACGACGGCCCGCCTCCCTTGTGGGGAGGCGGGCCGTGCGATGCGCGGATACGGGTCGAGAATCCGTACCAGGCAGGTGCTGCGGGTCCTGCGGTCGTGCGGGTCCTGCGGGTCCTGCTACTGCTTGACGTTCGGCACCGTGTCGTCGTACCCGGCGACATCGGTGATCGGGCGCGAACCCGGGCCGATGTAGCGGGCCGACGGGCGCACCAGGCGCGACGTGCGCTTGTGCTCCAGGATGTGCGCGCTCCACCCGGCGGTGCGGGCGCAGGTGAACATCGAGGTGAACATGTTGGCCGGCACCTCGGCGAAGTCCAGAACCACCGCGGCCCAGAACTCCACGTTGGTGGCCAGGACGCGGTCCGGACGACGGGCGTGCAGCTCGTCCAGCGCGGCCTGCTCCAGCGCCGCGGCGACCTCGTAGCGCGGCGCGCCGAGCTCCTTGGCGGTACGCCGCAGCACGCGCGCACGCGGGTCCTCCGCGCGGTACACGCGGTGGCCGAAGCCCATCAGGCGTTCGCCGCGGTCCAGCACGCCCTTGACGTACTGGGTCGCGTCGCCGCTGCGCTCGATCTCCTCGATCATGCCCAGCACGCGCGAGGGCGCGCCGCCGTGCAGCGGGCCCGACATGGCGCCGACCGCGCCCGACAGGCACGCCGCGACGTCGGCACCGGTTCCGGCGATGACGCGGGCGGTGAACGTGGAGGCGTTCATGCCGTGCTCGGCGGCCGACGTCCAGTAGGCGTCGACGGCCTTGACGTGCTTCGGGTCCGGCTCACCGCGCCAGCGGATCATGAACCGCTCGACGATCGTGTCGGCCTTGTCGACCTCGCGCTGCGGGACCATCGGCTTGTCCAGGCCGCGGGCCGACTGGGCGACGTACGACAGCGCCATGACGGCGGCACGGGCCAGGTCGTCGCGGGCCTGCATGTCGTCGATGTCGTGCAGCGGTTTCAATCCCCACACCGGGGCGAGCATGGCCAGCGCGCTCTGCACGTCCACGCGGATGTCGCCGGAGTGGATGGGGATCGGGAACGACTCCGCGGGCGGGAGGCCGGGGTTGAAGGCGCCGTCGACGAGGAGTCCCCAGACGTTGCCGAAGGAGACGCGCCCGACGAGATCTTCGATGTCCACGCCGCGGTAGCGGAGCGCGCCGCCCTCCTTGTCGGGTTCGGCGATCTCCGTTTCGAACGCTATGACTCCTTCGAGCCCGGGTACGAAGTCGGACATCAGGCGGCTCCTCATGCGATCTCGACTGACTTGTGGTGACTTGTGGCCGGGTCTTTCATACCCCGCGTTACCACAACCTGTCTTCCCCCGGAAAGGCCCGGAACCCCGGCGCAAGATCGTTACTGCGCGGGCTGGCGGACATCCCCGTAGGGCTGCGAATCGGTGGTTGGGCGAAGCGCGCGTGTTGTGGCTTCGCCTGTGAAGTTGTGGGCGACGGTTGTCGACAGGCAACAATATCTCTTGATGTCGAGATGACCTAGACAAGGCAGCCGACGACCACGTGAACTCCGGCACACAACCGCTCGTCAACGTGCCGATTCGCACGAATGGGTGTCACTCGTTCGGACCTGTACCCCCGTGGTTTCGGTGTGCCCGGGCACGGGGTGCTACCAAGGAACCGTGGACCTCGACGACCTCATGGCGATGCGCCGCCAATACCGCAACGAAGGCATCGACGAAGCCTCGCTGACTCCCGCGCCCATGCCGCTGTTCGCCCGCTGGCTCGCCGAGGTCGTGGCAGCCGACCTGCCGGAGCCCAACGCGATGGTGGTGGCGACCGCGTCGCCGGACGGGCGACCGAGCACCCGGACGGTGCTGCTCAAGGAGTACGGCGAGGACGGCTTCGTCTTCTACACCAACTACGACTCCCGCAAGGGCCGCGAACTGACCGCGAACCCGTACGTGAGCCTGCTCTTCCCGTGGCACGCGATGGACCGGCAGGTCATCGTGACGGGGTCGGCGGAGCGGGTGCCGGCGGAGCGGACCGCGGCGTACTTCCGGTCCCGGCCGTACGGCTCGCGCATCGGGGCCTGGGCGAGCGCGCAGTCCAGCGTCGTCGCGTCGCGCGAGGACCTGGAGAAACGGTACGCGGAGCTGGAGGCCCGCCACCCGGAGGGCTCGGACGTTCCGGTGCCGCCGTTCTGGGGCGGCATCCGCGTGGTGCCGGACGCCGTCGAGTTCTGGCAGGGCCGCGAGAACCGGCTCCACGACCGCCTGCGCTACCGCCGCGAGGCCGACACCTGGGTGATCGAGCGCCTGAGCCCCTGAGTCAGTGCTTCCGGTGCACCTTGTGCTGCGCGGCCTGCGCGAGCGGCCGGAGCACCATCAGGTCCACGTTGACGTGCGCGGGCCGGGTGACCGCCCAGACCACCGCGTCGGCGACGTCCTCGGCGGTCAGCGGCTCGTCGACCCCCGCGTACACCGCCGCAGCCCGGTCGCTGTCGCCGCGCATGCGGTTGACCGCGAACTCGTCGGTCCGGACCATGCCGGGCGCCAGCTCGATGACGCGGACCGGACGCCCGTTCAGCTCCAGGCGCAGCGTGGCCGCGATCGCATGGGTGCCGTGCTTGGCCGCGACGTACCCGCCGCCGCCCTCGTACGCCTGATGGGCTGCCGTCGACGACATGACCACAACGGTCCCCGCCCCCGACGCGATCAGCGCGGGCAGCAGCGCCTGCGTGGTGTGCAGCGTGCCGAGCACGTTGACCTGGTACATCGCGAGCCAGTCCGCCGGATCTCCGGACTCCACCGGATCGGCGCCGTGCGCCGCTCCCGCGTTGGCCACCAGCACATCGCACCGCGCCAGCGACCCCGCGAACGCGTTCACCGCCGCGCGGTCGGTGACATCGAGCCGGTGCGCCGAAGCCGCATGCCCCGCGTCCCGCAGCTCCTTCGCGATGGCCTCGATCCGCTCGGCGCGGCGCGCGGTCAGGACGACGGCATACCCCGCGGCGGCCAACCCACGGGCGCTCGCGGCACCGATGCCACTGCTCGCACCCGTGACGACCGCGACGCGCTGATCCTTGTCGTTCATGCGCTGGAGCAAACAGCACGCCCCCAAACCAACGCAAGCGCGACCCGTACGTCAAGCTGCGGCACCGCAGCCGCTCCAACGCCGAAGATGCCGGATTGGCGTGGCGCCAAGGGGCCGACCTCGGTCCCCGTCCGCGCCCTTGCCCGGGAAACGCAGCGACCCGCAGGCCTTCTCCCTTGGTGGGAGGTGCCGAGGGGACGTCCTCGGCGAGCCTGCGGGTCGGGTGTCTGCCTGGTTTTCGCCGACCGCCTGGTTCACCCCGTCACGCTGCAGTCGAGACGGGCCAGACTTCGGTCGGGAGACCGGAGTGGCGGCTAGCGGGCAGCCACCTCACGCGTCCGATACGTACTCAAGATCGAACCACCTCCTTTCCCGTGTACCGCAGAAGGTAGATCGCCCTCGGGCGGGCCGCAAGGCAATTTTCGGGTGGCACATCTCATGCGCGGAACGGGAACAGGAGCAGGCCGAGCGGGCGTTTGAGGGCTTGCGACTTCGGGACGCCAGCTGCGCCGGGGCGGGGCGGCGGTTCGGTAGGGCGTTCGGGTGGTCTTGGAGGTGCGTCGGAAAAGTCCGACACCAGGTGTCAGGTTTTGCGCGGAGCATGAGGTCGTCGGTCCGGCGTCGATGGCGCCGGGGGCCGAGTCCACGTACAGACAAAGGACCTTCATGCGCGAAACGCCCCAAGACCTCCAAGAGTTGCAGGCTCTCCTGGACGCCTCGCTCTCCCGTTCCGGATCGCACCTGCGTTCGATCATCAATGACGAGCGGACACTCACCGCGGAGCAGGTGAGCCGGGTTCTCCGCGGAATGTGCGTCCTCACCGTGTCCACCGTGACGGCGAAGGGCGAGCCGCGGATCAGCGGTGCGGACGGGCACTTCCTGCACGGCAAATGGCATTTCGGTACGGCGCGCGACGCGGCCAAGGCGCGGCATCTCGGCGCGCGGCCCGCGATCAGCGCCGCGCATATGCGCGGTGAGGAGTTGGGGGTGTTCACGCACGGCACGGCCGAGGTCCTCAACCCGCACGGCGGCGAGCCGGCCGCGGACTGGCCGGAACTGCTCGCGTACTTCAAGGAGTTCTACGGGGCGGACGGCTTCAACTGGGACGAAGACGTGGTGTTCTACCGACTGCGACCGCACTGGATGACCGTGTACGCCCCCGACTTCGACAAGCTCGTGGGAGGCCCCTCGGCCTGACGGCATGACCTTCCTCGCCGACATTGCCGCGATGGTCTTCGGCATGCCGCGCGCTGTTTCCGGCGATCGCGGCGTCTTGGTACGGCGGCGGTTCGCGTACCGTCGGCCTGCTCACCGCCGCGCCGGCGATCGGCGCGTTCGCGGGAGCGTTGTTCTCGGGATGGTTGGGCCGCGTGCGCTACCAGGGGCGCGCGGTGATCCTGTCGATCGTCGCGTGGGGCCTGGCGATCACGGCGTTCGGCGCGACGAACTGGCTGTGGCTGGGCGTGTTCTTCCTCGCCGTCGCGGCTGTGCGGACACCGTCAGCGGCGTCTTCCGCAACACGATCCTCCAGGTGGCCACCCCGGACGAACTGCGCGGGCGGCTCGCGGGGGTCTTCATCGTCGTGGTGGCGGGCGGACCGCGCCTCGGCGACTTCGAGTCGGGCAGCGTCGCCGCGGCCAGCACCGAGCGGATCTCCGTGGTGAGCGGCGGACTGGCGTGCGTGGTGGTCGTGTTGGCGCTCACCGCACGGTGCCGCGGCTTCTGGCGCTACGACGCGCGGAACCCGGTGCCCTGACCTGGCTCCGCCGGACGCGGGGATCGGATCGGGAGCGCATGTGGGCGCGGCCGCCTGGGAGGGACGGCCGCGCCCGATGTACCCGCGGACCCGCCGAGGAGCCGTCACCTCTCCACGGTGGGCCCGAGGGCCGACTGCACGGCGCCTCCGTGCTGCGGCGCGCCGACGCAGCGCAGCACGGAGGCACCGAGGTGCCACGGAGTCCGTCAGCGCGTGGCGCGGCGGCGGGCGTACAGGAGCGAACCGGCGCCCACGGCGAGCACGGCCGCCGCGGTGCCGGCCAGCAGCGGTACGGAGCCCTCCGACCCGCCTCCGGTCTGCGCCAACTCGCCCGGGCCCTCCCCGGCCACCGGCACCACCGCGCCGTCGCCCGAGGCGGACGGATCGGCTTCGGCGGACGTGGCGGTGGCGGCGGAACCTGCGGGCGTGGCGGGGGAGTTCGCCGGTCCGGTCGGGGTTGCCGCGGAACCGGCGGCCGGGGCGCCGTGCCCGCTGTGGTCCTCGCCGCCTCCCGTGCCCGCCGTCGCGGGCTTGGTCGCCGGCTTGGTCGCGGTGCCCGCGTTGCCCGCGGTGCCGCCGCCGTTCGGCTTGCCGGTCGCGGGAGTCGCGGCCGGGGGTGCGGCGCTGCCGCTGCCGTCGAAGGCGACGTCCGAGCAGGAGTAGAAGGCCTCCGGGCTGTCCGAGCGCTGCCACACGACGTAGATGAGGTGGCGGCCGGACCGCTTGGGGAGCTTGCCCTTGATGACGTAGGCACCGTTCTCCACCACCGGGTCGACCGCCGTGGCGAACGGCGTGGCTTCCAGGTCCGACCACTTGAGCGGCTTCGTGACGTCGAAGCCCTCCTTGGTGATGTAGTACTCGAACTTGCCCCGGTGCTGCGCGGTGGCCTTGAACAGGAACGTGTACGCGCCGCCCGACGGCAGGTTCGACGTCGGCCAGTCCGTGCGCGGCAGGTCGAGCCCGGCGTACTGCGGGTTGCCCGCGCTGCACAGCTTGCCGTCCGGGATGAGCTCGCGGTGCCGCCCGGACGCCGCCGCGATGTTGACCGCGTTGGGGTCGTAGAACGGCGCCGGGTTGTTGCCGACCGCCGCCTTCGCGGCCCGGCATGCCGGGAGCCGGAAGTTCTCCGGGTTCTCGCCGCCCTGCGTCGAGCACAGCTGGATGCGGCTCGGCGGGTTCTGCGACGTGCCGTGCGCGTACGCGTTGCCCGAGCCCAGCACCCCGAGTGTGAGCGGGAAGGCGGTGAGAGCGGCGACGGCGGCGGAGCGGCGGATCTTCATCAGACGGCACATCCTCGACTGTCCGGAAACCTTGCGTCGCGAGGGACGCTAGCGCCGTGGAGAGTGGGAAAATGCCTGATCAGAGGCCGTACGACGATCCTTATGCGGCTCTTAGGGGAGGGATCGGCGCCGGTTAAGGCGGGCGGTCCGGCACAGCCGCCCCCGCGCCCGCCCGAACTCTCGGCTCAGCCGGTGCGGGGCGCGATCCAGACCGCTTCGGCGTGGGCGGCGACGCGGCCGTCCCCGTCGTACAGCGTGGTCGCGGTCCGCAGCTTGCGGCCCTCCTGGCCGAGCAGGCGCCCCATGACCACACATCGGTCCCCGGCGTACGGCAGTGCGTCGATCCGCGCGGTCATCCGCCCCAGCAGGAGCACCGGCTCACGGGTGGCGAGCGCGGTCCAGCCGCCGGGGCAGTCAAGCGCGGCCCACACGAACTCCGGCCGTACGTAAGTGTTTTCGCCGTCCGCCAGGGACACGTCGGGCACCCACGCGCACGCGGTGGTGCCGGGCCGCTGCGGCAGCAGCCCCGGGAACAGCCGCAGCCCGTCGCCCTCGGCCCGCTCCGTGCCGCACACGAAGCACGTGGGGTACGGGTGCTCCGCGCCGCGGCCCGGGAAGAACGCCGCGGACGACTCCGCGGCCAGCTCGAACGACACCGGGTCGACCGGTTCGAAGGCCTCGACCAGTGCCTCTTCGGCCGCCGCGACCTCGGCCACCAAGGCGTCGCCGTCGTACAGCCCCAGGCCCCCGGCCGACTCGCCGGCCAACCTCAACGAGCGCTCCAGCGGCGGCGGTTGCCGCAGCGTCACGGTGGCGCAGCCGACGCCCGGAGCGCGTCCGGACAGCTGCTGCGAGAGGAGTCCCGCGACGTACCCCCCGTTCCCCGACCCCGGCGGCCCGTTGAACCGCGCGGCCACGCTGAGCACGCCGTCGCTCACGCCGCTGCTCGCACCACTGCTCACGTCATTGAGCACGTCAGGGTTGCTGGACCCACCGTCGACACCGGCCATGCCGACCACCGTACCCAGCCCGCCCCGCCCCGACGCGCACCCCCGCACCGGACGCGGGACGGTGCCGTGGATCATGGTGCGCTCACCGGACGGGAAGGCGGGCGGGGCATGGCCACGGTGGGAGGCAGACCGGTCGGCACAAAGCCGACCGGAACGGCGCCATCGTGGTCCTCGTGGTGGTCGCCGTCGCGGCGCTCGGCTTTTCCTCGCACCTGACGCCGACCACGGTCTCCCTCGTCTGGGCGGGCGCGGTCGCCGTGGTCGGCACGGTCCTGGTCCTCAGGTGGCGCCTGACCCGGCACACCGGCGACTGACGACGCGGGGCGGTTGTCCGCCCCGCGTGTGTGTAGTCAGGTGCGAACGCGCCGACGCGGGGCCGGTGCGGGCGGGCCTACCGCAGGTAGAAGATGCGGTCGGCGTTTTCCGCGAGGAGGCGGTCGTTCCAGGCGGCGCCGCCTTCGATGTTGGCGGACATGAAGACGGGCGGCTCGACGCCGAGGGCGACCAGGCGGCCGATGACGGTGACCATCAGGGTCTGCATGACGGCCGAGCAGACGACCCCCGAGGTGGGCCCGACGCGCTGCGGGACGCCCGCCACGTCGAGCGCCGCGTCGCCGGCGGGCACACCCGCGTCCAGCACGACGTCGCAGTTGTCGAGGAGGCGCGTGCCCGAAGGGTGCCGGGGCGCCTCGGCGTTGCTGGCGGCCACCGAGGTGACGCCCACGACCAGGGCGCCGCGGTCGCGTCCCTGGCGGGCCATCTCCACCGGCAGGCCGTTGCGGCCCGACAGGGAGATCACGACGAGGACGTCGCCGGTGCGGACGCCGGCGCCGTCGAGGACGGGGGTGGCCAGTTCGGGGAGCTTCTCCACCGCGCTGCTGGTGGTGATCGGCCGCACCCCCAGGTCGTTGCCGGGGGCGATGAGCGGGTTGGCGAGGATGAGGCCGCCCGCGCGGTAGACCACGTCGTACGCGTTGAGCGCGGAGTGCCCGCCGCCGAAGACGAAGAGGCGCCCGCCGGCGGCCAGCGACAGCGCGATGCGCTCGGCGGCGTCGTCGACGGCCGGAAGCTCCTTGTCACGCAGTCTTTCGAGCAGCGCGATCGCGGCGTCGAGGTAGCGCGCTCCCAGCTCGCCCATGGGCAGTCCTTCGGGTCGTCGGCACCGTGCGGGAACACTGCGCCGGGCGGGGTCGTTTGGTACAGACCACGCACGGTGCGTGGTCGGGGGGCCGCCTGTCAACCCGCGTCCGCCGGCCGTCACCGGCGGGCCGGTCGGGGTCCGGCGAGGACCGTGCCCGGCCCGTGCTTGGAGATACGTCCAACAGACGCGGCGCTCCCGACGCGCTTACCGTCGAGGCCGACGGTCCGTCCGTCGGGGAACGGCGCACAAACACCTGGGATGACGACACAATGTCGGGACGTTGTGTCTGTACGGCGCGCCGGAGCGGGCGGCGTACGCGCCGGGAGTGAATCCGGCAGCGTTACGCCCGACGCGTCGAACCCGTTGGCGTGGGCGGTCCCGGCCGCCCCGTCGGTGGGACAGAATTGGAGGCAGGACCACGAAGAAACGGAGCTGGCGGTCGTGAGTGCACTCATCGACACCACGGAGATGTACCTCCGGACCATTTTCGAGCTGGAAGAGGAGGGCGTGGTCCCGCTGCGCGCCCGCATCGCCGAACGGCTCGGGCAGAGCGGACCGACCGTCAGCCAGACCGTCGCGCGCATGGAGCGCGACGGGCTGCTCACGGTCGAGGGCGACCGTCATCTGGAGTTGACCGACGAGGGCCGGTCCCTGGCCACGCGTGTCATGCGCAAGCACCGGCTCGCCGAGTGCCTGCTCGTGGACGTCATCGGGCTGCCCTGGGAGCAGGTCCACGCCGAGGCGTGCCGCTGGGAGCACGTGATGAGCGAACAGGTCGAGCGCCGTCTGCTCGAACTGCTTCGCCACCCGAAGGAGTCGCCGTACGGCAATCCCATCCCCGGCCTCGAGGAACTCGACCGCGACCTGCACGCGGACGACTTCATGGAGGGCCTGGGCACCCTGCTGGACGTCGCGGGACCGGAGGGCAAGAACGTGGTGGTGCGCCGCATCGGCGAGCCGCTGCAGACCGATGCCCAACTCATGTACACGTTGCGGCGCGCGGGCGTACGCCCGGGCGCGGTGGTGAGCGTGCACGAGTCGGCGGGTGGGGTCATGGCGGGCAGCGGTGGCGAGGCCGCCGAACTGTCCCCGGAGATCGCCGCGCACGTCTTCGTCGCGGTGCGCTAGTCGGTCGCCGCGAATGCAGGGAGCACCAGCCGGTGCCGCCCTTGGGCGGCGGGCGTTCGCGGTGACGAAGCACGCGTAGCAGTCGCACCAGGCGCAGTGCGCCTGGTGCGACTGACGCCACGGCGAACCCTGCCGTGAACGGCGCGGCGCACACTGCCGCGCGCACAAAGAGAAGTGCGGTGACCCGGCGCCCCGTGCGCCGGGTCACGGAACGGGCGGGGGGGGGGGGGCCCCCCCGGGGGCCCCCCCCCGCCGAGTGTTGATGGGGGGCCCCCCCCCCCACGAACGGAATTTTTATAAAGGGCCCAACCCCGGCGGTGGCGCGGATAAACC